>CAIKVZ010000051.1 GCA_903830985.1 uncultured beta proteobacterium | reverse complement strand
CCGTGCAGATGGTGCCGGGTGGTCTGACGCGCGTGGCGCTGAAAGAGGGCTCGCTGGTGGTGAACAGCTCGCAGGGCGGCGGCACCAAGGACACCTGGATTTTGGAAGGAGAAGTTTGATGCTGAGCCGCACTGCCGATCATTTGTTCTGGATGTCTCGCTACACGGAGCGGGCCGAAAAGCTTCGCTTTCGCCAAAAGCGGAGCTTTCTACAAAAGCGAAGCTTTCTACAAAATACGGCCGGGCGCGCAGCGCTGCCGGGTTCGAGGCCAGGAGTTGAATCATGTTAAGCCGCACCGCCGATCATTTGTTCTGGATGTCGAGATACACGGAAAGAGCCGAAAACACTGCCAGAATGCTGGACGTGAACTACCAGACCTCGCTGCTGCCGCAGTCCGATGCCGTGGCACTGGTGGGCTGGCAGGGGCTGCTGAGCATCAGCGAACTGCTGCCCGCCTACAGCAAGGAGCATGGTGAGATCAATGCGCACGACGTCATGGACTTCATGGTGAAGGACGAGAGCAATCCTTCATCCATCCTGTCCTGCCTGGGGGCGGCGCGCGAAAACGCCCGTGCGGTGCGCGGCACGCTCACGACGGAGGTATGGGAGACCATCAACCAGACCTGGCTGGAGCTCAACCGCATGCTGCGCGCGGGCGATTTCGAGCGCGATCCGGCGCAGTTTTTCGAGTGGGTGAAGTTTCGCTCGCACCTGTCGCGCGGCGTGACCGTGGGCACGATGCTGATGGACGAGGCCTTGTACTTCATGCGCCTGGGCACTTTTTTGGAGCGCGCCGACAACACGGCGCGTCTGGTCGATGTCAAGTTTCACGCCGTGCAGAGCGACTTTTTCGGCGTCGCCAACGAGAAGGATCAGGAATACGACTTCTACCACTGGAGCGCCATTTTGCGCAGCGTGTCGGGCTTCGAGGTGTATCGCAAGGTGTACCGCGATGTCATCAAGCCCGAGCGCGTGGCCGAGCTGCTGATCCTGCGCCCGGACATGCCGCGCTCCCTGCACGCCAGCCTGAACGAAGTGGTGAACAATCTGGCGATGGTGGCGAACGACGCTTCCGGCGAAACCCACCGGCGTGCCGGTAAGTTGAGGGCCGAACTGAAGTACGGGCGTATCGACGAAATTCTGGCGACGGGCCTGCACGCCTACCTGACCCAGTTCCTGGACCGCGTGAACGATCTCGGGGCCCATTTGAGCCGGGAGTTCCTGGTGTCGGCTGGCTAAGCCGAAAAAGACGGCAGTAAGGCCGTTTATGCCCCATTGGCCGCCTTTTTTCAGCGACCTGGCAGGGTATGCAGGGGAATGTCGTTTGTCGTAGCCAAGCGGTCCAATTGGGCGCAGGTTTTTCCTGCCAGCCATTGGGCCAATGCGTCGTGGGTGGAGGCGGCGCGCATGAAGGCCGCGTCGGTCCGAGCCGGTAGTTCAAGGCCGGCCGCAGTGCAAAGTGCGACGGCGAAATGCGGCTCCAGCGCTGCCACCGCGACCCGGCCGTTCTTGCAGGGGTAGACGCGGTAGCCGGCATGGCCACCGCCGACATCGGCCCCGGCCTGCGTCAAACCCCAGGCCCTGGGCAGCGCCAGGTAGCGCGCCGCTTCCGACAGGGCGATTTCCATGTACATGCCACGCGCCTTTTCACCTTGGCGTTGTTTCAGCAGTGCGGCCTGCAGCACGGCCTCGGTCACCAACAGTGACCCCCCCATGTCGGCGTACAGGCTGGCGGGCAGATCCAGCCCCGGCACCAGGCCGTTTTCCGCGAGGTAAGTCAGGTCATGGCCTGGCTCCTCGGCGCGCTCGCCGGGCGCTCCCACGATGGCGATCTGGGTCAAGGCCGGATATAGCGAGTGCAGCGTCTTCCAGGACAGGCCCAACTTGTTCAGCCCCGAGGGACGAAACGAGGTCAGCAGGATGTCGGCCTTGGCCAGTTCGCGGTGCAGTGCCTTTTGCCCGGCGTCGGCCTTCAGGTCGGCCACGACGCAGCGCACGCCTGGGTGCATGGCCGCGTAGGCGTCCGGGCAATAGGCCAGCATCGGGTCGGCCGATATCGCTTTCATTGTCGTTGAGGCAGCGGCCGGCGCGCGCGCCGGGGGTTCCAGCTTGACACAGGTCGCGCCCATGGCGCGGCAGCGCATCAGTGCGGCCGGACCCGGCAGATTGAGACTCAGGCTGAGAATGCGCGTGCCCTTGAGCGGCAGCAGGGCTTGGGGTCGGGTACTCATGGGTGACAGCTCAGGTGGTGTGAATCGGATTGTCCGCTCAGGTCACGCACCAGGGCGCGGTGTCGTGCACCAGCCCCATCCAGAGCGCCCAGCCGGAGCTGGCGGCCAGTGCCAAACCGGCCAGACGCAGGCCCCACTGGTTGCTGCCGGGGCCGCGCAGGCGCAGCCACAGCCAGGGACCGGCCATGAGCGAGATACTGCTGCCGGCGGCGAACAAGGCCATCACGGCCGCGCCTTCCAGCGGGTGACTGGTCAGCGCCGCCACCAGCAGGGCGGAGTACAGCAGGCCGCAAGGCAACAAGACCCACAGCACGCCCATGAGCAGCGGCGCGGCCGTGCCGCCGCGCTGCGTCAGGCCGCGCACCTTGGTCCAGATCATGCGCCCGGTCGATTCCAGCCAGATCGGTTGTCTGGCCTGCCACAGCAAGGTCAAACCCAGCACCACGCAGGCGACGTGAAACAGTGCCCAGACCGGGCGCAGGGCGGCGCTCTGCACACTCAGCCAGCCCAGCCCCTGCATCGAAGCGGCCGCCAGCGCGCCCAGCGCCGAGTAACCGAGGACGCGCCCGAACAGGAACAGCCCCATGGGCTTGGGGTTGGGTGTTTGCGCGCCAGCGCGCTGACCCAGCGCCGCGCAGGCTGCGCCACACATGGCAATGCAGTGCGGGCCGCCGGCCAGACCCATGAGCAAGGCAGTGACGGCGAGGGAGGATTGCAAGGAGGGCGCTTAGAGGATCTTGGAAAAACGGGTGCGGGTTCGGTCCGTTTGCAGGTGCTTGTCAAACACCATGGCGACCGCGCGCACGAAGAACCAGCCCATGGCCGTGACCTGAATCGACGACCCGTCGACCACCACCATGCCCTGTTCCTGCAGATCTTTCAGGGCGGTCAATTCGGTCGCGAAATACTGCTTGAAGTCCAGCAAATGCGCCAGTTCGATGGACTCGAACTGCAACTGCCCCTGGCACATGATGGCCATGATGACGGCGCGGCGCACCACGTCATCGCGCGTCAGCGCCAGGCCCTTGACCACGGGCAGGCGTCCATGGTTCAGGATGTCGTAGTAGTCGTCCAGGGTCTTGGCGTTCTGGCTGTAGGTGGCGCCGACGCGGCCGATGGAGGACACACCCAGGGCGATCAAATCGCAGTCCGGTTGCGTGCTGTAGCCCTGGAAGTTGCGATGCAGGCGGCCCTGCCGTTTGGCCACGGCCAGGGCATCTTCAGGCAGGGCGAAATGGTCCATGCCGATGTACACATAACCGGCGGCAGCAAAGGCGTTGAGCGAACGCGACAGCATCGACACCTTGGCGGGTGCGCCTGGCAGTTCGATCGTGATGATGCGCCGCTGCGGCTTGAAGCGCTCGGGTAAATGGGCGTAGGCGTAGAGGGCGATGCGGTCCGGACGCAGCAAGGCCACCTGTTCCAGCGTACGGTCAAAGGACTCGGGCGTCTGTTTGGGCAGGCCGTAGATCAGGTCCACGTTGATCGAGTCAAAGCCCAGGGCGCGCGCCTCCTTTACCAGTGCAAAGACCTGCTCTGCCGGTTGAATGCGGTGCACGGCTTCCTGGACATCGGGATCGAAATCCTGCACGCCAAAGCTCAGGCGATTGAAACCCAGTTCCTTGAGCGTGGCCAGACGGGCGGCGTCCACCGTGCGCGGATCCACTTCAATCGAGTACTCGCCCGCCGGATCCATGGTGAAGTTGCGTTTCAGCATGGCCATGAGTTCGTGCAGTTCGGCGTCGCTCAAAAAGGTTGGCGTGCCGCCACCGAGGTGCAGTTGCGACACCAGCTGCTCCGTGCCCAGCAGGGCAGTGTGCAGGTCAACCTCTCGACTCAGGTAGCGCAGGTACTCCGCAGCCCGCTCGTGGTGCTTGGTGATGATCTTGTTGCAGGCGCAGTAATAGCACAGAGAATCGCAAAACGGGATGTGGATGTACAGCGACAGGGGAGACACCATGGAGGCGCCGGCGGCGCGGCGTTGTTCCAGCGCCGCCACATAGTCGTCGGCCGTGAAAGCTTCGACAAAACGATCGGCGGTGGGATAGGACGTGTAACGCGGACCTGAAACATCAAACTTGCGCAATAACTCGGGCGAAACGGTGTCCATTGAGAATTTTTCCTGTTGGGTAGCTCGAGAATGTGCCTTGGACAGGATTTTATTTCCTTGATGCGGATCAATGTATTACCATTGCGGCCAGCACGGTCATCGGGACGGGTCCGCTGCCATTCGGTATGATGGCGCACATCTCAGACTCGCTTTGTAATGCCAAGCGACCGTAATCGGTGTTTCCAACGAATGAATCTACAAACCATCAAAGTCGCCTGCTCCAACTGCAACCTGCGCGAACTGTGCATGCCGATGGGCCTGAAGCCCGAGGAGTTGGACCGTATTGACCAGATGGTGGCAGTGCGACGCAAAGTCAAGCGCGGCACCACGCTGTTTCGCAATGGCGAGGTTTTTACCTCCCTGTATGCCATTCGCACCGGCTTCTTCAAGACCTCCATCGCCTCGGAAGATGGGCGCGATCAGGTCACCGGATTTCAGATGGCGGGCGAAATTATTGGCCTGGACGGGATCGTGAACGACCATCACACCTGCGATGCGGTCGCGCTGGAAGACGCCGAGGTATGCGTCATGCCTTTTGATCAAATTGAAACCCTGTCGCGTGAAGTGACGGCGCTGCAACACCACATGCACAAGATCATGAGCCGGGAAATCGTGCGCGAACACGGCGTCATGCTGTTGTTGGGCAGCATGCGGGCCGAGGAGCGACTCGCCGCTTTCCTGCTCAACCTGGTGCAACGCCTGCATGCACGTGGCTTCTCCCAGTCGGAGCTGATCCTGCGCATGACGCGCGAGGAAATTGGCAGCTACCTGGGTTTGAAGTTGGAAACCGTGAGCCGTACCTTTTCCAAGTTTGTCGAGGACGGCATCGTCGAGGTCAAGCAGCGCCACGTGCGCATCATCGACACGGATGGCTTGCGGCGCATCGTCACGCCGCAGATGCCGTCCTGACAGCAGGCAGTCTTTGATTATTTCTGGCTGGCAACGCAGCCCAGTGCGGCGGCCATATCGGCTTGCCGGCTGTCCACTTTCCAGAGCCGGGTGTCATCACGCTTGAGTGCCAGGGGGGCTAGGCGCAGGAAAGGGTAGCTGGAGAGTGACGAAGCGTGGCTTAGCACCCAGGTCACACCGGCTCGGCACAGTTGCGCCGGCAGCGCCTGAGGAATGAGCAACGTGCGCGCGGCACGCTCGGTGTCGAACTGGCCACCGTCGAGCATTTCCTTGCGGCCGTCGTCGCCCTTGCGCAATTCCGGATTCCCCCAGTCGTTGACCACCGGCACGGGCGCCGGCAGACGCGCATAAAAAGCAAGGTCATAGTAGTAGTCGTTCAGCATCAGCACCGCGTCCTGTGGGCCGCGCTGCGCCAGCAGGATGGCAGCCACGTCGCGCGAATTGTCGCGTGGATAGAGCGTGAAATGGCCCACAACACCCAGGCCCACAGCAGCGCTGAGCAACACGCTCAGGCCCCACCAGCGCCGTCGAGCCGAACTGGCTGTGCCGTTGTTCAGGAAGCCGTCCGCCACCAGGAAGGCCAGAGGTGGCATGACCGGAAGGATGTAGCCCAGCAGCTTCGACGCCGGCAGCGAAAAGAACAGCGTGATCAATGCCAGCCATAACCACATCAGCAGACGGATCGAGCCCTGGTCGGCGTCGGCCAGTTGGCCCGATTTGAATTGCCATCTCAGCCATGGAATTGCGGGCAGACTGAGCACTGCCAGTACACCCGGATAGAACCAGTACGGCTGTACGCCATTGAAGCCACCAGTGGCAAAGCGCTTGAATTGCTGCACGACAAAGAAATAGTTCAAAAAATCGGGAAAGCGCAATTGCAGGACGGCAAACCAGGGCGCGGTCAGCAACAGGAAGATGGCCATGCCCGGCAGCGACAGCAGTGTCAACAGTTCGCGCCAGCGACCGCGCAGCACCAACCAGGCGACGATCACCATGATGGGCAGCACGGCACCAATCAATCCCTTGGACATGAAGCCCAGTGCAGCCATGGCGTAGGCCCCCAGCAGGGCACGCTGGTACGGCAGTCCGCGCTCCAGACTGAGCACGGTGTGTGCCGCCAGCAAAATGGTGCTGCTGATGCAGCCCGCCACCAGCATGTCCAGATTGGCGAACTGGCCGCCGATATAGAACAGCGGCTGCGCACCCAGCATGAGCAGGGTCAGGCGCGTGGCGCGCTCGCCCGACCAGCGCCGCACAAACAGGTAGAGTGCGAAGCCGCCCATCCAGGCACCGAGAATGGGGGCGGCGCGTGCCGCCCATTCGTTCATACCGAACAGCGACAGCGAACTCGCCGTGATCCAGTAAAAGAGCGGTGGCTTGTGAAAGAACGGCAGGCCATTGAGGGTCGGCGTGAGCCATTCCCCGGAGCGCATCATCTCCCAGGCCACGCCCACGTAGCGTCCTTCGTCGGGCAGCGCCAGCGGGCGCATCCAGGCCGTGGCGAGCAGCCAGAGCAGCAGCAGACCGCCGACCAGCGACAGCTCACGCCCTGTGGCGGTCTTTATCGATGACGCTTGACCCGGCACTGCGTGCCTCAGATGTGCAGTATGGCGAGCACGCCCACGGCTAGTCCGAGTCCAGCCACGCCGAACATGCCGTACTCCAGCCACTTTTTCTTCGTCAGCAGGGCGATGGCCGCCAGTGCGATGGCGACCTGTAGCGCGGTGGTGGACTGGGCCCAGCGGTGGTGCTGGTGCATCTGCTCGTCACTTTGCTTGTCCCAGCTGGTGGCGTCGGCTTCGAGCTTGTCGGCCACCACCTTGATCTCGTTCTTTTCCTTCTCGTAGCGCTCCACCTTGGCCTGGTAGGCGGGCTTCTTGTCTTCGGGCGCCAGATCGCGGGCCAGTTCGGCCAGTGACTGCTTGGTGCTCTTGGACTGGAAGTAATTCCACTGGTTGGAGGCTTCGGTCTTCTTGATGGCCGAGTTGTTCTTGTACAGGCCGGCATTGGCCTGGGTGGCGCCGCCCATGTAGGAGAACATGGCGCCGACCGTGGCGATGATGGCCGTGATCACGGCGATCTGGTTCGTCATCTTGTCGTCATGCCCGCCGCCGTGGGCCCCCTGTGCGGCGTGCTCGAGCGCATGGTCGTGCGGGCCGTGAACGTGAAAACCGTGTCCTGACATATCAAACTCCTGTATGGGTATAGGTCACAAAGCTGAAGGGCAGGCCCGAGTGCGAGACCTGTGGCACGCGCGCCGTTTCCTGCCATTGCGGGCCGAATTGTGGGGCAAAAGCGTCACCCTCGTAGTCTGCGTCGATTTCCGTCACCACGGCGCTGCTCGCCAAGGGCAGAGCCAGGGCATACAACTGTGCGCCGCCGATGACCCAGATGTCGCTGCCGCCGGGGCACAACGCCACGGCTTCGTCCAGCGAGCCGGCGTGCAAGGCACCGGGTGCAGTCCAGTCGGCTTGGCGCGTCACGACCACGTTGAGACGCCCCGGCAGCGGGCGGAATCGCTCGGGCAGCGAGTCCCAGGTCTTGCGCCCCATGATCACCGGGCAGCCCAAGGTGGTGCGCTTGAAGTGCGCCATGTCCTCCGGCAATTGCCAGGGCAGGGTGTTGTCGTTGCCGATCACGCCGTTGCGGGCGCACGCAAAAATAAGGTGCAGTGGCATGAGGGACTCCGCTCAGACCGCCACCGGCGCCTTGATGGCGGGGTGGCATTGGTAGTCCAGCACCTCGAAGTCTTCAAAGGCATAGTCGAAGATGGAGGCCGGGCGGCGTTGGATGTTCAGCGTGGGGTAGGGCAGCGGCGCGCGGCTCAACTGCAGCGCCACCTGCTCCTGGTGGTTGCTGTAGATGTGGCAGTCGCCACCGGTCCAGATGAAGTCGCCCACGTCCAGGTCGCATTGCTGCGCCACCATGTGGGTGAGCAGCGCGTAGCTGGCGATGTTGAAGGGCACGCCCAGGAAGATGTCGGCACTGCGCTGGTACAACTGGCAGGACAGGCGCGCGCGGGCGCTGTCCGTGGCGGGGGCCACATAGAACTGGAAGAAGGCGTGGCAGGGCATCAGCGCCATCTTGTCCAGATCGGCCACGTTCCAGGCACTGACGATGATGCGGCGCGAATCCGGGTTGCTCTTCAGGGTCTGTATCACCTGGGCGATCTGGTCGATATGGCCACCGTCGGGTGTGGGCCAACTGCGCCACTGCACGCCGTAGACCGGGCCGAGGTCACCGTCAGGGCGCGCCCATTCGTCCCAAATGCTGACGCCGCGCTCCTTGAGCCAAAGGTTGCTGCTGCTGCCGGTGAGGAACCACAGCAACTCCTGGATGATGGAGCGCAGATGCACCTTCTTGGTCGTGACCAGGGGAAATCCCTCGTTCAGGTCGAAACGCATCTGGTAGCCGAACACGCTCTTGGTGCCGGTGCCGGTGCGATCGGCCTTGAACACCCCGTGCGTGTCCACGTGGCGCATGAAGTCTTCGTATTGGGAGCGAATGGGGTGTGTTGTCATGTCAAAAGCCCCCCAACAAGGTGTCGAGGGCTTCCTGAATAAAGGCTTGCTGCGACTTGATGTTGGCCACCGGACGGCGCACATCAGCGATGGGCACGGCACCCAGTGCTGTCGTGTTCATGACGACGTTCTTGCCTTCAACGACCAGCACGGGGTTCAAATGGCGCACTGGGGCGCGAAAGCGGTGGGCCGCATACAGAGGAACGACGACCCGCGTGTCGACTTCGATGTAAGTGTTCTGCACATCCAGCCAGAAGGGCACCATGGCGCGTTCCGCCACGTCAGGATTGGGGTACACATCAAAGCGCGCCATCTCAGTCTTTCTTGCGGCCGTCGCCCAGGCTCTTGCCAAAGCTGCGGTACTTTGCCAAGGGCAGGCCGTGCTCGGCAATGCGCTCGTTGTAGGCGGCGAACGCCTCCTGGTTTTCATCACGCCATTTTTCCCAGTAGAGCCGCTTCACTTCCTCGGCCAGCAGCGTATCGACGGTCTGCGACAGGTTCATTCCCAGTTCGCGCGCCCGGTCCAGCGTGGCGACGCTCAGCGACAGGTTGGTGGCTTTCTTGGGGACTCTTTCGGTCTGCAACATGGCGCATCTCCAGATGACAGAAGCGCAGATTATATGCGCATGCTGTGTGCGCAACGATGCTGCGCCGGGCCGGCTTCCAACGGGGCAAGCCGCCTCAACGCCGAAGCACGACCCCCGGGTTCATCATGTTTTTCGGGTCCAGCGCCTGCTTGATGGCGCGCATCATTTGCAGCGCCACGGGCGACTTGTGCTGCTCCAGCTTTGCCACCTTCAGGCTGCCTATGCCATGCTCGGCGGAAATCGAGCCGTCAAAGCGCGACACCGCATCAAACACCAGCGTATTCACCGCGCCTTCGTGCGCTTGCAGGAAGTCGGCGGCATCGACTCCGACCGGCGCCTGCACGTTGTAGTGCAGATTGCCGTCGCCCAGATGACCGAAGTTGACCAGGCGCACGCCGGGTACGCGCTGCCCCAGCAAGGCATCGGTGCTGCGTACGAACTCAGGAATAGTCGACACGGCAAGCGAGATATCGTGCTTGATGTTCAGTCCTTCGAGTGCCTGGGCCAGCGGGATACTTTCGCGGATGTGCCACAGGGCCTGGGCCTGGGCCAGGCTCTCGGCCACGACGGCGTCGCTCACCAGTTGTAGCTCCAGGGCGCTCTCCAGCAGGCGCTCGAGCTGCGCACGCGCGTGCTCCAGCGACTCGTGGTCGGAACTCTCCAGCAACACGCCCCAGAGCGGCGCGTCGGCCAGCGTGGCGCTCATGAAGGGCACGCGCTGCTGCGGAAAATGCCGCGCTACCAAGCTCAGGGCGAAGCGTCCCATCACTTCAAAGCCGGTAAGACTGGCGCCCAGCTGGGCATGCGCCAGCGCCAGCAACTGCACTGCTGCGTCCAGTGTTGGCAGGGCGGCCCAGGCCGTGAGTTGCGCCTTGGGCGCGGGGAACAGTTTGAGCGTGGCGGCGGTGATGATGCCCAGCGTGCCTTCGCTGCCAATGAACAGGTCACGCAGGTCATAGCCGGTATTGTCCTTGCGCAGACCACTCAGGCCGGCCCACACTTCGCCCTGCGCTGTGACCACTTCCAGTCCCAGACAGAGCTCGCGCGCATTGCCGTAGCGCACGACCTGGGTGCCGCCGGCGTTGCTCGCCAGATTGCCGCCGATGGTGCAGCTGCCTTCGGCTGCCAGGCTCAGGGGAAACAGCAGCCCGGCTTCGGCTGCGGCCTGCTGGACGTTTTGCAGAATGCAGCCGGCCTCCACCGTCAGGCTCAGATTGGCGGGGTCGATGGCGCGTACCTGGTTCATGCGCTGCAGGCTCAGCAACAGCTGAGTGCCCGAGGCGTCGGGGGTCGAGCCCACGACCAGGCCGGTGTTGCCGCCTTGCGGGACGATGCTCACACCGTGGGTCACGCAGGCACGGACCACGGCCGCGACCTCGTCGGTGCTGCCAGGGCGCACGACGGCCAAGGCGCATCCCGCTGAGCGCTTGCGCCAGTCGTTTTCAAAAGCGCTCAGATCGCCTTCGTTCAGCACATGCTGTGCGCCGACAATGGCGCGCAGCGAATCAAGCAAGTTGGTCATGGTTTCAGGCCGCAGGCTGGGTAGCGGGTACCGCGCTGGCCGCGTCCGGATCCAGCCGCGGGCCCTTCAGGCGCAGCCGCACATGCAGGGCGCAGGCGACAAACAGCAGCACGCACAGCAGCACTTCTATACCTGCCAGCGCGTTGCCGGGTGGCTTGTCGCCCCAGGCGCGCACCACGCCTTCGATGAAGTAGAGCCAGACCATCAGGCTGACCCAGCGGTAGGTGTACATGCGGTTCTTCAGCAGGCCGGCCAGGGGCAGGCACAGCGGCAGCGCCTTGAGCACCAGGGCCGAGCCGCCCGGACGCAGCGGCGCGAGCCACAGCTCCCAGAGCAGGCTCAGGATGATGAGCCCGATCAGGCAGGACACGGCCATGGCGCGCGTGAGTTGAATGTTTTGTCGCAAGGTGGAGGGTAGGGACCGAGCATCACTGCTCGATCCCCCCCTAAGAACCGGACGTGCGTCTTTCAACGCATCCGGCTCAAGCACGACCCCTGGCTTGATAGACTGTTTTGGTTGCATAGCCACAGTCTACCTGCCAGATTAAAGTCCCCATGCTGGGACCGGCTTGGTTACCTCCAAACCCAGGGCGTGG
>CAIKVZ010000050.1 GCA_903830985.1 uncultured beta proteobacterium | reverse complement strand
CTTGCGCGCCACGAAGCGGTCCAGGCCGCGGTAGGCCTCGGGCGCGTTGTCGTTGATCTTGGCGTCCAGCGTGAGCACGCCAATGATGGGCAGTTGATGGCGCTGGCCCACGGCATAGTCGTTCTGGTCGTGCGCCGGCGTGACCTTGACCACGCCGGTGCCGAAAGCCTGGTCCACATAATCGTCGGCGATCACCGGGATGTTGCGCCCGCACAGCGGCAGCACCACCTGCTGGCCGATGAGATGCGCATAGCGTTCATCTTCCGGGTGCACCATCAGCGCCACGTCGCCGAGCATGGTTTCCGGGCGCGTCGTGGCCACGGTGAGGGAGCCCGAGCCGTCGGCCATCGGGTAGCGGATATGCCACATGTGGCCGTCTTCCTCGGCGCTTTCCACTTCCAGGTCGCTGACCGCGCTTTGCAGCACCGGGTCCCAGTTCACCAGCCGTTTGCCGCGGTAGATCAGTCCCTGCTCGTACAGGCGCACAAAGGTCTCGGTCACGGTCTTGGACAGCTTGTCGTCCATGGTGAAGTACTCGCGGCTCCAGTCCACCGAGTCGCCCATGCGGCGCATCTGCGAGGTGATGGTGCTGCCGCTTTTTTCTTTCCACTCCCAGACCTTGGAAACGAAATTTTTGCGCGCTTCGGCCGGCGTCCGGCCCATGTCGTGGCGGCTGATGCCCTGGCCCTGGAGTTGGCGCTCGACCACAATCTGTGTGGCGATGCCAGCGTGATCCGTACCGGGAATCCAGGCCGTGTTGTGCCCCAGCATGCGGTGGTAGCGCGTCAGGCTGTCCATGATGGTCTGGTTGAAGGCGTGGCCCATGTGCAGCGTGCCTGTCACATTGGGTGGCGGTAGCTGGATGGAGAAGGCGGGCACGCCCTCTTTGGCAAGTTTGCTGCCGCGAAAGCCGGCCTCGCCGTAGCCGCGCGCTTCCCACTCCGGCCCCCAATGGGCTTCGAGCGCCGCCGGCTCGAAGGATTTGGACAGGGATTGCAGGCCGGGCTGTTGCGGGGTGTCAGTCATTTGGAACCAGTAAAAAATGGGGAGCGGGCACCGGTGATCCGATGCCCGCTCAGGCGCAAGGGGGAGGGGTTGCGCTGATTTTACCGGGGCACCCAGGGTGCGGGCTCACCGGGCCTGGCCTGAACCCTGACTGTCCAGGGCAGGTTGAGCGCTTTCGCTCAGGAGTTGCTCAACGCGGCGTCAGGATCCGGCTTTCGCGCCAGGCTGGTCTTTGTGGCAAGGGCTCTGTTCGCGTGGCGCTTAGCTTCAAGGCCTGGGTCACGGCGCTGGCCGGGCAGGCGCCTGCGTTCTGGTAGGCCAGGGCGGTCTTGAACAGGCGTTCGTTCGGGTTGCCAAAGCCGTGCTCCAGATCATCGTCGGCAGCGCAGCTGGGCGCAAAGCCGTTCACGTAGCCGCCCTGACCTCTGGAATTCACACCTTCGAATTCGATCGCGAAGTAGGCCGTTGCGCAGTTGTTCTTCTGGATGAAGCCATAGGGCTTGCCGCAGGTGGCGCCGCCGATGGTGATGACCTCGACAAAAGGCTTCAGGCTGTTGATGATGGACTCGCTGGCCGAACAGGTGCCCGGTCCGGTCAACAGGAATACCCGCTTCAGGCCCAGCCCCGGCAAGGACTTGCCATTGCTGTCGCCGTCGTAGAACGGCATCGTGTTGGCCGGGTCGTTGGTTTTTTCCGGGTGCTTGTCGTTGAAGTTCAGCTTCTCGAAGGTCTGGCCCGCAACCGGCGCTCCACCGATCATGTAGCCCACTTCGCTGGCGATGTACAGGTAGCCGCCGCCGTTGTAGCGGATATCCAGCACCAGATCGTCGATGTTGGCCTGGGCGAACTGCGCCATGGCGGACGCCAGCGGGGCTTCGGCGCTGTCGATGTGGTCGGTGAACAGCAGGTAGCCGACCTTCTTGCCATTGGGCAGGTTCAGCACCTGGTTCTTTTGCACCGGTGTTCCGACCACACTGGTGGCTTTGAGCGTGACCTGGCGGCTCACGGAGGCTCCTGCATCAAGCACGTCAAAGGTGTTGGTTTCGCCGCTGCTGGCCGGGTAGAGCGCGGCCAGGAAACTGGCGCGAGCAAGCTGCGCTTCGGGCGTGCCGTTGATGGCAACGATTTGCGTACCACGGTCCACGCCCTGGAGTTGGGCCGGGGAGCCCGGTTCCGAGTACGACACGCGCAACCTGCCATCGCTGGCGCGCACAAAGTTCGCGCCGTAGCCGACGACTTCGCCGGTCTGGAAATACGCGTCGATCACGGCCTGTGATTCGGTGAAACTGAAGCGGTCCCTGGACCGCACCAGCAGGGCGTCGAAGTAGTCCATGGGCGTGGCGTAGTTGGCCGCGTTGACGTTGACGATGTCGTGGTACCAGAGGTAGACGTCGTCCAGGTGGGAGCGCACCCAGCTTTTTTCACCCTGCGGCGTGCAGTCGTTGGCCAACGTCTCTGGCGCCGGATAACTGATGGCCACCGGCGTGACGGGCTTGCCACCACCACTGACGCTGGTGGCGCCGATGGGCGTTCCAGGATAGCCACCACCACCGCAGGCAGCCACAGTGAGTGTGACCAGCGCAGACAAAAGCAATTTTTTCATGGCACCGTTCCTTTGAACATTGCGTCGGGTCTTCTTTTGCAACTCAAATCGCATAATAGGCATCCCCAAGGATCATGACATGCTGTTTTTGCTTTCCCCGGCCAAGTCGCTGGATTATGTTACCGAATTGCCGCCCACTGAACACAGCCTGCCGCTGTTTGCCCAGCAGTCGACCGAACTCATCGCATTGCTCAAGCCCCTGTCTGTGCCCCAGGTGGCGAAGTTGATGGACCTGAGCGAGGCACTGGCCACACTGAACGTACAGCGTTACCAGGACTGGAGCCCGAAATTCACCGCGAAGAACTCGCGCCAGGCGGTGCTGGCCTTCAATGGCGATGTGTACGAGGGACTGGACGCGAAATCGTTGAGCCCGGAGGATCTGCAGTGGGCGCAGCAGCACCTGTGCATCCTGAGCGGCCTGTACGGTGTGTTGCGTCCGCTGGACCGCATGCAGCCCTACCGCTTGGAGATGGGCACCGTGCTGGTCAATGCCAGGGGCAGCAACCTGTACCGGTTCTGGGCCGAACACATTGCGCCCTACCTGAATCAGCGCCTGGCCAGCGACAAGTCGCCGGTGATCGTGAACCTGGCTTCACAGGAATATTTCAAGGCGGTGGACCTCAAGGTGCTCAAGGGTCGCGTGCTGGAGTGTGTGTTCGAGGAATACAAGGACGGCAAGTACAAGCTCATCAGCTTTTTTGCCAAGCGCGCGCGCGGCCTGATGGCGCGCTATGCGCTGACGCAGCGTCTGACGCTGCCACAGCAGTTGCAGGCCTTCGACCTCGAGGGCTATGCTTTCGCTGCAGCCTCATCAACACCGGACCGACTGGTCTTTAGACGCAAGGCAGGATCACCCGAATGAAAATCATTGCCAACGGGCTGGAGATCGAAGTCGCCGACAGCGGCAGCGGGGAGGGCGAACCGCGCCCCGCCGTGCTGCTGGTCATGGGCCTGGGCATGCAGCTCACGGCCTGGCCGCCGGCCTTTGCGCAGGCCTTGATTGATGCAGGCTTTCGCGTGATCCGCTTTGACAACCGCGACGTGGGCCTCAGCCAGAAGCTCGACCAACTGGGCAAACCCAATCTGCTGTGGGAAAGCCTCAAGTACAAGCTGGGCCTGAAGGCGCGCTCCGGCTACTCGCTGCAGGACATGGCGGCCGACGCGCTGGGTGTGCTCGATGCCTTGCAGGTGCAACGCGCCCATGTGGTGGGCGTGAGCATGGGCGGCATGATTGCACAGCGCATCGCCCTGGCCGCACCGGATCGCGTTCTCAGCCTGACCAGCATCATGAGCAGCAGCGGCGCGCGCGGTCTGCCGCAGGCCAGGCCCGAGGTGCTGCGCGCCCTGCTGGCGCGGCCGAAAAGTTCCGATCAGGCGGCGGTGGTGGAGCATCTGCTGAAACTGCTCGACGCCATTGGCAGCCCCGATTTCGTGGTGCCACAGGCCGAGATGCGCGAGCGCATCACGGCCCAGGTGGAGCGCAGCTTTTCTCCCGTCGGAACACTGCGCCAGATGATGGCCGTGGTGTCGGACGCCACGCGTGCGCAGCAACTCTCGCAACTGCGTTGTCCCACCCTGGTGCTGCACGGACGGGTCGACCCGCTGGTACCCTACGCCTGCGGCGAGGACACGGCGCGGCGCATAACGGGCGCGCGCCTGGTCGGCTTTGACGGCATGGGTCACGACCTGCCGCCGGGCGTGGTGAACCTGCTGCTGCGGGAGCTGATTCCTTTTCTCCAACAGTCACAACCGGCCGCTGTTCCCACATGACCCATTCCCCCGAACAATCCTCCCTGGGCAAGCCCGCACCCTATGTCGACCAGTACGACGCCAGCCTGCTGTTCCCGATCTCGCGCTCGACCAAGCGCGCCGAGATCGGCGTCACCGGCGCCCTGCCTTTTCTGGGTGCCGACCTTTGGACCGCATTCGAGCTGAGTTGGTTGAACCTGCGCGGCAAGCCGCAGGTGGCGCTGGCGCACATCACCGTGCCCTGCGAGTCGCCCAACATCGTCGAGAGCAAGTCCTTCAAGCTCTACCTGAACAGCTTCACCAACAGCCGTTTTGTCGATGCGCAGGAAGTGCGCGAGCGCATCCGCACCGACATCAGCGAGGCCGTCTGGCGTGGCGGTGTGGTGCAAGCTGCGGTGGGCGTGAAGATGCTCCTGCCCGACATGTTCGACCGCGAACCCATCCATGAAATTGACGGCCTGAGCCTGGATCGGCTGGACATCGAATGCACGCGCTTCACACCTGCACCAGACCTTCTGAAGTCCGCCACCCACGAGGCGCCGGTGAGCGAGGTGCTGTGCAGCAACCTGCTGAAAAGCAATTGTCTGGTGACGGGACAACCCGACTGGGCCAGCGTGCAGATCAGCTATTTCGGTCCGCAGATCGAGCAGGAAGGCCTGCTGCAATACCTGGTGAGCTTTCGCAACCACAACGAGTTCCACGAGCAGTGCGTGGAGCGCATCTTCATGGACATCTGGACACGCTGCAAGACGCAAAAGCTCACGGTCTACGCGCGCTACACGCGCCGCGGCGGACTGGACATCAACCCGTTTCGCACCAGCGTGCCGCAGGCCCTGCCAGCCAACATCCGCACCGCCCGTCAGTAACACCAAGGACTCCACATGCAATTCGTTACCCTCGCCGTCACGCTGCAAGACCACATCGCCACCGTGCGCCTGAACCGCCCGGAAAAGGCCAACGCCATGAACGCCCTGATGTGGCAGGAAATCCGCCAGGCGTTTCAATGGGTGGACGCCACGCCCGAGGCCCGCGTGGCCGTGCTGCAAGGCGAGGGCAAGCTGTTCTGTTCGGGCATCGACCTGCAGATGATGATGGGCCTGGGGCCGCAGATCCGCAACGACTGCGACGGACGCACCCGCGAAGCGCTGCGCCGCGTCATCCTGGACATGCAGGACACGCTGACCAGCTTGGAGCGCTGCCGCAAGCCGGTGCTTGCCGCCATCCACGGCGCCTGCATTGGCGGCGGCATCGATCTGGTGACCTGCGCCGACATGCGCTACTGCAGCGCCGACGCCAGTTTCAGCATCAAGGAGATCGACATCGGCATGACGGCCGACGTGGGCACGCTGCAGCGCCTGCCCAAGCTGGTGGGCGAAGGCATCACGCGCGAACTGGCCTATACCGGGCGCCGCTGCGACGCCGAAGAAGCGCGCCAGATCGGCCTGGTGAACCGGGTGTTCGAGTCGCGCGAAGCGCTGTACGCGGGGGTGCACGAGATCGCCGCAAGCATTGCCGCCAAGTCGCCGCTGTCGATTCGCGGCAGCAAGGAAATGATCACCTACGCGCGCGACCACTCGGTGGCCGACAGCCTGAACTACATCGCCACCTGGAACGCTGCCATGCTCATGAGCGATGACCTGAGCGAGGCCATGGCCGCCGGCATGGCGAAGCGGGCGCCGCAGTTCAAGGACTGAGCGAGATGGGGTTTGGCGACTGTCTGCTGAAGACTGGTTCCAGTCATTCAGACAGGTCCTTCGCAAGGCAAGCACGCAGCGGAACTCGTCGGCCGCAAACCAAATCTGTTTGGCTACCCCCGCGCAATTCTTGCGCCTAAACCATGAAGCGCTTGCCTTTCGTTGCTGCCCTTTTTTTGCTTTTTGTTTCTGGCACAGCGCGCGCAGAACGCCCCGTTGTCGGCCCTGACGTCATCTACTTTCAGAGTCAAACCAGAATCCTCGGAGGTGAACTTTTCAAGCCGAACGGGGATGGCCCGTTCCCGGCCATTCTGTACAACCATGGAAGTGCTCCTGGAATGCTGAACAGCGAAGCCAGCAAGAACATCGGTCCACTCTTCGCGGCAAAGGGATGGGTTTTTTTCATGCCCTACAGAAGAGGTCAGGGCCTTAGCGCTGACGCCGGCCGCTTCATTGGCGATGACATTTCTGATGCGAAACTGCGCGGTGGCGTCAAGGAAGGTGCCGCCACAATGAGCAGACTGCTGAGCACCGACCAACTTCAGGACCAGCTTGCTGCCTTGGAATGGCTCAGGGCGCAGAAGTTCATCAAGCCAAACCAAGTTGCCGTCGCGGGAAACTCGTTTGGTGGCGTGGAAGCGGTGCTTGGAGCGGCGCAGGCGTCCTACTGCGCTACGGTGGATGCATCAGGGGGCGCTGAGAGTTGGAGCATCGCTCCTGAACTTCAGGCCCTGATGAAAGCGGCCGTTCGCACGTCGAAGTCGCCAATTTTCTTTTTCCAAGCGGAAAATGACTTCGACCTCTCCCCCACCAGGGTTCTTCTGGCTGAAATGAAGTTGGTGGACAAGGAGGGTGTGGCAAAAATTTACCCACCGTTCGGGCGTTCAAATCGGGAAGGGCATAGCTTTGCTTATCGCGGAGCAGGCGTCTGGTTTGACGATGTGTTCGAGTTTGTTCAGCAGCATTGCGGTCAGTAATATCCCAAACACGCGCCTATCGCTGAACCGGAAAATCCCAAACTGGTGCTGCCAGTCGCTCTACGACCGCGACAGCGATCAGCTCGAATTGATCGGCCAGGTCCGTCACAAGCTGTGGCGCGCAACTCCGTTCGGAGTGATGCAGATGGATCCCTAACTAAGGGCTGAAAGCGGACACCCGGCTACATGGTCGGTCTGCTGACATCTCGACTCATGCTCTGCGAATTTGCAACACGATGCGTCGAAATTTCATTGACAGTGACCTGATGCTAAAAACTATTTCAAGCCCGACGCAGGACGTCATCGAATTGTTAGTCTGAAGTTCTTCCGTAAAAAAAGCGAGTTTCCCCTCTGAAGCGGTCCGTATTTCAGGTTCCGCGTTCTGTCTACATTTTGATTTGATCGATCAATTCGAGGGCGCGCTTTTGTTTTTCGTTTTGCGTGGTGGTGAT
>CAIKVZ010000049.1 GCA_903830985.1 uncultured beta proteobacterium | reverse complement strand
TGGAACGGCGGCGTCACCGACGGGTTCAGCACAATCAGTTCGTGGCACAGCACTTCGATCTTGCCGCTCTTGAGGTTGTCGTTCACCGTGCCTTCGGGACGCGCGCGCACCAGGCCCTTGACCTGCACGCAAAACTCGTTGCGCACGCCTTCGGCGGTCTTGAACATGTCGGCCCGATCCGGGTCGCACACCACCTGCACGTAGCCCTCGCGGTCGCGCAGATCAATGAAGATCACGCCACCGTGGTCGCGACGGCGATTCACCCAGCCGCACAGGCTGACGGTTTGGCCCAAAAGGGCATCGGTCACAAGACCGCAATAGTGGGAACGCATGGCCATAGTTTGCTTTCAGAAGGCTTTGATTGAGGGTGCGGTGGGGACTGCCGTCCCCATGGAAATCACGTAGGTGAGGGCCTCGTCCACGCTCATGTCGAGCTCCACCACGTCGGCACGCGGCAACATCAGGAAAAATCCGCTGGTGGGGTTCGGCGTGGTGGGAACGTAGACGCTGACCAGATCGTCGCCCAGGTGCTTGGCAACCTCGCCCCCCGGGGCTCCGGTCAGGAAGCCAATGGTCCAGCAGCCAGCGCGCGGGTACTGGATCAGCATGGCCTTGCGAAAGGCATTGCCATTGCTGGAAAACAGCGTGTCCGAGACCTTCTTCACGCTGGCATAGACGGTCTTGAAGATCGGAATATGGGCGAACAGTTTGTCCCACTGGCGCAGCCACCAGCGGCCCGCCACATTGGACACCAGGGCGCCGGTGATGAGCAAAGCGGCCAGCACCAGGATCACGCCCAGGCCGTGCACGGCGCGCAGGCGCTCGATCAGCGGCATCAGCGTGTCCGGCAGCACCGCCGAGAGACCGGACAGCAGACCACCGAACACGCCGTCGAGCAAATTCACCAGCCACAGCATGACCCACACCGAAATGGCCAGGGGCAGCCAGACCAGCAGCCCGGTGAGCAGGTATTTCTTGATGGGCACGGGAGTTCCAGGTGGGTATCAGTGACAGGCGCAGGATCCGCCGCAACCACCACCGGCGGCCGGTGCAGCTGGGGCTGCGGCTGCCGGAGCGGGTGCCGCCTCGGTTTTAGCGCCGCCGGCATCCGCCGGCTTGGCGTCGGCTGCCGCCGGGGCCGTGCCCGTCGCGGCGGGGGCAGCACCGCCCTTGAAATCGGTGGCGTACCAGCCGGTACCCTTGAGCTGAAAGCCCGCTGCGGTGAGCTGCTTTTTCAGCGCCAGCGCGCCGCAGGACGGGCATTGTGTCAATACCGGGTCGGAGAGCTTTTGCAGGATGTCCTTGGCCAGCCCGCAGGACTCACATTTGTAGGCGTAAATTGGCATGGGAGTGGATCCAGGTTGCAAAGCCTTCGATTATAGGGAGCGCAGCGCCGACAGCCCTGCTGTGGCTCGAAGGCCCAACCCACAACGCCGGGCGTCAGACCGTCCCGATCCCGGCCACGGTCTGCAGCAGGGCCTCGCGCGCCTGCGCTGCCACCTGCTCTTTCCACTCGTCGGTGTCAATGAAAAAAGCGTCGAGCAGCTGACGCTTGATGCGCTGGGCCTTGCGCAACGAGGTGCGAGGGTTCAATTGCAGCCACTGCTCGGCCCGCATGGCCTGCAATACCTGCTTGATCGGCACCGTACCGAACTCGATCGAGATGGCGTTGAAATCGGCTTGCGCGCACTCCTGGCGGATCGCTTCCAGCATGGCGCCACTGACATTGGACGAGACCGTCGAATCGTCAAAGAACGAGGTGACCGCATCGCCCCACAGGTTCTTCGCGTCGGCCAAGCCGTCGGGATCGTTGCGCGCGCTCAGGATGCGCTCGCCCTTGCCGGTCGGGCCCAGCCCGGTGTGCAGGTCGATCCAGGCGATGTGCCGAGCCTGCGTCGCGTACTTGCGCACCACGGTGCGCAAGGTCTGGTTGCTCCAGGTGGCCTGCGTTCCGCCGAAAAAAAGCCCGTCGGCAAATTCATACTGCCCGGCCGACACCGCGGCCTGCACCGCGCGCTTGTTCTGGGTGAGAAAAATCCAGGCGATCTTCGCGACATTGCCCAGTGTGGGCGGCCATTTTTTCGGCAACAGCAGGGAATGCAGGGCCCGGTAACCCACGTTGACGGGCAAGGGCTCGGAAAAATCGTGGAAATTGCGATTCAGGTCCACATTCTCGTGGGTCACGCGGCGTACGTGCGAAAAGCCATAGGGGTTGACGGCGTGGATGTACAGCAGCGCCACGCCACGTTCCCGGGCGCGCTCGCTCAGCTCCTTGTCGTTCAAGGCCAGCACCTGAATGCCGCTGCCACAAAAGCCTTCAACGCCGTGCACGCCGCTGCTCACGACCAGCAGCCGTTCGGCGTCAGGCGCGCCATCGAGTACCACGTCCATGGCCAGGGTTTCCTTGTGCAGCCCTGGCAGGCGGTGTTTGAACGACTCGACCGGCAAGCCTCGCGCCTGCGCCGCGTCAAAAAAACGCTTGCGCGCGCTGGCGTAGCTGTGGGCGAAGGCGTCCCGGGTTTTCATCGCGGATCAGTCTTCCTCGCTGCCCAGCCAAGCTTCGGCCAGGCGCACCCAATAGGTCGCGCCCAGTGGAATCAGTTCGTCGTTGAAATCGTAGCTCGCGTTGTGCAACATGCAGGGACCGGCGCCATGCCCCATGCTGCGGTGCGCGCCTTCGCCGTTGGCAATGAAGCAATACGCACCGGGTAACGCCTGCAGCATGTAGGAAAAATCTTCCGCGCCCATGGTGGGCTCCTGCTCGTCCACCTGGCCTGCGCCGACGATGCCGGCCATGACCTGGCGCGCGAATTCGGCCTCGTGCGTCGAGTTGACGGTGGGCGGATAGTTGCGCACGAACTCGAATTCGCATTCCAGCTCAAACGCCAGGGCCGTATGCTGGGTGATTTCTTCCATGCGCCGCTCGATCAGGTCCAGCACTTCGAGCGTGAAGGTGCGCACCGTGCCCTGCAACTCGCAGCTGTCGGGAATGACGTTGGTGGCCTCGCCGGCGTGCACCATGGTGACGGAAATCACGCCCGCATCCACCGGTTTCTTGTTGCGGCTGACGATGGTCTGAAAGGCCTGCACCAGCTGGCACGCTGCCGGTATCGGGTCCAGCGCCTTGTGCGGCATGGCGGCGTGCCCGCCCTTGCCGCGCAGCGTGATCTTGAATTCGTTGCTTGACGCCATCACCGGGCCCGCGCTCACGGCAAAACGCCCGACGGGAGCGCCTGGCCAGTTGTGCATACCGAACACCGCCTGCATCGGAAACTGCTCGAACAGCCCGTCCTTGATCATCTCGCGCGCGCCGCCACCGCCTTCTTCCGCCGGTTGAAAAATCAGGTACACGGTGCCGTCAAAATGACGCTCGGTGGCGAAATGCTGGGCCGCTGCCAACAGCATGGCGACATGGCCGTCGTGGCCGCAGGCGTGCATCTTGCCGGCGTGCACGCTGGCGTGGGCGAAGCTGTTGAACTCCTGCATAGGCAGTGCATCCATGTCGGCGCGCAAGCCGATGGCGCGCCCTGAAGTGCCCTGGCGCA
This sequence comes from uncultured beta proteobacterium, assembly GCA_903830985.1. Classification (GTDB taxonomy): domain Bacteria; phylum Pseudomonadota; class Gammaproteobacteria; order Burkholderiales; family Burkholderiaceae_C; genus CAIKVZ01. The sequence goes on along the minus strand of CAIKVZ010000049.1, from coordinate 7,007 downwards.
CGATGCCCACAACGCCGGTGCGGCCCAGCCCCCGGTGCACCGGAATGCCCCAGTCGGTCAGCTTCTGCGCGATCAGTTCGGCGGTGCGCAACTCCTCAAAACACAGTTCGGGGTGGGCGTGGATATCGCGGCGCGTGGCGGCAATGCCCGCTGCCTGGGTGACGATGGACTCAATGACTTGCACGGCGTACTCCTTGAGCGTGCAGTTTATGGCAAATTGACAAGCCTTGATCAACCGCCTTGGAGAACAGCCCGTCCGGACCAGTCGGCACTCAGGTGCGCACGCGTCCGTCACCGGTCAGCATGGAGAGGTCGACGTAGTTCGATGCCACATGGTTGCTGGCCGTAAAGGATACAGAAAAGCCGCCAAACGAATGCTTGTTCAGCGTCTCCAGGCCGGCGATCAGGGACTCACGTCCCGGCCCGACGGAGCGTTTCAGTCCTTCGACCAACACCTTCGCTGCCAGGTAACCCTCCATGCTGGAGAAGTTGGCGCGCGCTGCACCGCCGGCCTTGCGCACGGTTTCAACGAATTCCCTTGCCAGTGGACTTGCAGGGTTGTAGGGCGAGGGAACCACCTGCGACACCACCACTCCCGCAGCATCCTTGCCCAGTTCGTCAGCCAGTGCCTGGGTCCCGACAAAGGAAACGTTGAAAAAGCGCCCGCCATAGCCGGCCTTGCGCGCCGCACGGATGAAGGCAGCGCAGGACTTGTAGGCGCTGACCTGCACCACGGCGTCGGGCGCCGCCGCGACGAGGGTCTTGACGGCAGCATCCACGTCAACGGAATTTCGCTCCACGGTGGCCTGGGCGACGGGCCGCAGATTCAGACCGGACAGGGCCAGCGTGACGCCGTCGAGTCCGGCCTTGCCGTAGCTGTCGTTCTGGAAAAAGACGGCAATTTTTTTCAGTCCCAGATGGGTCAACTGCTTCACGATCAATGCTGTCTCGTCCTGGTAAGAGGCGCGTACATGAAAGGCGTAGCGATTGAAAGGATCGCGCAAGGCCATGGCACCGGTGAACGGCGCAATGAAGGGAACTTTGGACTGTGTCGCCAGCGGCAGCGCAGCCAGGCTGGTGGGCGTGCCGATATAGCCAAACAGCGCAAAAACGTCTTCTGCGATCAGCCGACGCGTGTTGTCGGCGCAGCGCTCGGGCTCATAGCCGTCGTCAAGCTGGCGAATTTCAATCAGCCGCCGCGCCACGCCGCCCTGCTCATTCACCTGATCAAAGTACAGCTTGGCACCCTGGTAAAACTGCAGGCCCAGCTGCGCCGCCGGGCCGGTGAAGGCCGCTGACTGACCCAGCACGATCTTGCCCGGCGTCTGGGCGCGCGCCAGCGGCAGACCAGACACCAGCGTGGCGCCAGCTCCAAGGGAAAAAATTCTGCGTTGCATCATGGGCTGGATTATCGGGAACAATCGAGGCTGCCGGTTTTTGGGCTGTGCCCCACCAGCGCCAATGACCGACGCCGCAAAAGGCTTGCCATGACAGAACATTCGCTTACCAATGAAACACCCACGGAACAACAGATCCTGGGAGCCTGCCCGCACGACTGCCCGGATACCTGCTCGCTGCTCACCACGGTGCAGGGCGGCATAGCCATCCGGGTCCAGGGCAACCCCGCACACCCGCATACCGACGGCGTTCTGTGCACCAAGGTGTCGCGCTACCCCGAGCGCACTTACCACCCCGAGCGCCTCCTGCATCCGCTCAGGCGCGTGGGGCCCAAGGGCGCGGGGCAGTTCGAACGCGTGAGCTGGGACAGCGCGCTGAGCGACATCGCGCAGCGGCTACAGGCCATTGCCTCACAGGGGCCCGACGCGGCGCAGGCCATCCTACCCTACAGCTACGCCGGCACCATGGGCCTGGTGCAAGGCGAGGGCATGGCGGCGCGTTTCTTCCACAAACTGGGGGCATCGCTGCTGGAGCGCACGATCTGCGCATCGGCCGGCGGCGAGGGCCTGATGCGCACTCTGGGCGGCAAACTGGGCATGAAGGTGGAGTTCTTCGCCCAGTCCAAACTGATCCTGATCTGGGGCAGCAATTCGGTGGGCTCGAACCTTCACTTCTGGCGTTATGCGCAGCAGGCCAAGCGCCAGGGTGCCAAACTGATCTGCATCGACCCACGCAAGACCGAGACCGCGGAAAAATGCCACGAACACATCGCCCTGCTGCCCGGCACGGACGCAGCGCTGGCGCTGGCCTTGATGCGCGAGCTGATCGTGCATGACTGGCTGGACCACGATTACATCGCACAGCACACCCTCGGCTGGGAGCCGCTGCGCGCGCGCGCACTGGAGTGGACAATGGAACGCGCAGCGCAGGTCTGCGGGATAGAACCCGAGCAGATCCAGTCTCTGGCCGCAGACTATGGCTGCTGCTTCGTCAAGCAGCAGCCCGCAGCCATCCGCCTGAACTACGGCATGCAGCGCGTGCACGGCGGCGGCAATGCGACACGCGCCATTGCCTGCCTACCGGCATTGATCGGTGCCTGGCGCCACCCTGCAGGCGGCCTGCTGCTGAGCAGCTCGGGCAACTACCCCACGAACCGCGCCGCGTTGCAGCGCCCGGACCTGCTGGCCGGCAGAACGCCACGCACGCTCAACATGGTGACCATAGGCGACGACCTGCTGCGCGACGCCAGCCCCGGCTTCGGCCCGAAGATCGAAGCCCTCATTGTCTACAACAGCAACCCCGTGGCGGTGGCGCCGGACTCGGGCAAGGTGGTGCAGGGTTTTGCCCGGGATGACCTGTTCACCGTGGTGCTGGAGCACTTCCAGACCGACACCGCCGACTATGCCGACTACGTCCTGCCAGCGACCACACAACTGGAACACCAGGACATCCATTCGAGCTACGGCCACACCGACGTGCTGCTGAACCGTGCCGCCATCGCACCCATTGGCGAAGCCAAACCCAACACGCAGATCTTTCGCGAACTGGCGGCTCTCATGGGATTCGATGACCCGTGTTTTACCGACAACGACGAGGCCTTGTGCCGCGCTGCCTTCCCGACCCTGGACTACGCGCAGCTGCTGAAACAAGGCTTTGCCACGCTGCCTGTGCCCGATGCGCCCTTTGCCCATGGCAAGTTTCCCACGCCCTCGGGCAAGTGCGAATTTTTCAGCGCCGCGCTGGCAGCGCAGGGGCTCGATGGCCTGCCCGATCATGTGGCCAACCGTGAACTCCTGGGCAGCTCGATCCAATACCCGCTGGCCATGATTTCGCCGCCGGCGCGCAACTTCCTGAACTCAAGCTTCGTGAATGTCACCAGCCTGCGCGACATGGAAGGCGAGCCGCTGCTGGAAATGGCCGCCAGCGACGCCGCGGCGCGCGGCCTGGACAGCGGCGCGGTGGTGCGCGTCTTCAACGCGCGGGGCAGCTACGTCTGCAAACTCAAGGTGTCTCAGCGTGCGCGCGCCGGCGTGGTCAACGGCCTGGGCGTGTGGTGGCGCAAGATGGGGCAGAACGGCACCAACGTGAACGAACTCACCAGCCAGCAGCTCACCGATCTGGGCCGCGCGCCAACCTTCTATGATTGCCTGGTACAGGTTGAGGCCCTGCCCCAGCCCGCAACGCTCACATCTTCAACGGAAAGTCAAAACCCATGACACTGCAACGAAAAGGCATCGTCCTCGCCGGCGGTTCCGGCACGCGCCTCTATCCGGCCACGCTGGCCGTGTCCAAACAGCTGCTGCCGATCTATGACAAACCGATGATCTACTACCCGCTGTCCACGCTCATGCTGGCGGGGATTCGCGAGGTGCTGATCATCTCCACGCCGCAGGACACGCCGCGCTTTGCCCAGTTGCTGGGCGACGGCAGCGCCTGGGGCATGCACATCGAGTACACGATCCAGCCCTCGCCCGACGGCCTGGCGCAGGCTTTTTTGATCGGCGAAAAATTCATCGGCGACGCGCACAGCGCGCTGGTGCTGGGCGACAACATCTTCCACGGTCATGACCTGAGTGCGCAGTTGCAGGCGGCGGACAAGCAGACCAGTGGCGCCACAGTGTTCGCCTATGCGGTGAACGACCCGGAGCGCTACGGCGTGGTCGAGTTCGATGCCCAGCGCCGCGCCATCTCGATCGAGGAAAAGCCCAAGCAGCCGAAGTCGCGCTACGCCGTGACGGGACTGTATTTCTACGACCAGCGCGTAGTGGAGTTCGCCAAGCAGGTGCGGCCCTCGCACCGCGGCGAACTCGAGATCACCGACCTGAACCGCATCTACCTGGAACGCCAGGAGCTGCGCGTCGAGCTGATGGGCCGCGGTTACGCCTGGCTGGATACGGGAACGCATGAATCCATGATGGAGGCGTCGCAGTTCATCGCCACCATCGAGCACCGCCAGGGCCTGAAAGTGGCCTGCCCCGAGGAGATCGCCTGGCACCAGGGCTGGATCGACGCCGAGCAACTCAAAGCGCTGGCCGCACCCCTGGCGAAAAACGGTTACGGGCAATACCTGCTGCGCCTGCTCACGGAGGACCTGCTGTGAAGGCCACACGCTGCGCCATTCCCGACCTGGTACTGCTCGAGCCGCGCGTCTTCGGCGACGAGCGTGGCTTCTTTTTCGAGAGCTTCAACCAGCGCAAGTTCGCTGAGCTGACCGGAAGCGATCTGCCCTTTGTGCAGGACAACCATTCACGTTCCAGCAAGGGCGTGCTGCGCGGTCTGCACTACCAGATCCAGCAGGCGCAAGGCAAGCTGGTGCGCGTGACGATCGGTGAGGTCTATGACGTGGCAGTGGACCTGCGTCGTTCTTCACCGACCTTCGGCCAGTCGGTGGGCGTTCACCTGAGCGCCGAGAACCATCAGCAGTTCTGGATCCCTCCCGGCTTTGCCCATGGCTTTGTGGTGCTCTCGGACAGCGCGGACTTCCTCTACAAGACCACCGATTACTGGGCGCCGCAGCACGAACGCTGCCTGGCCTGGAACGATGCGAAGCTGGCCATCGCCTGGCCGTTGTCGACACCGCCGCTGGTTTCAGCGAAAGACCTGCTGGGCAGTTCGCTGGACCAGGCCGAAGTGTTTGCCTGATCCGGCTGGACGAACCTCAAACGCCCCAGACGATTTCCTTGCCGGCTTTTTCGCAGCGGCGCAGCATGTCGATGAAGGGCAGTGCGCGCTGGCGCAGGGAGATCACTTCCGATTGCGGCGCGTCCTTGCCGGCAGCCAGGGCCGCTTGTTTGGCTGCGGCACGCGCAGCCTCCTCCTGGGCAATCGCCAACTCGAGTGCGGCCACTGCAGCGGCCATCTGCTGCGGCAGGACAATGCCGGTGGCGCCGTCGGACTTGCCGATGATCTGCAGCACGCGCCGGCCATTGGCTTCGAGCATGATCACATCCCCCGTGACTTTGGATTTGAATTTGTAGAGCATGGGTCCTCGCTTGGGCTGATGCGCCCATTCTGCCCCCGCACCGATCACCCGACCCGGTGCGCGACCGGATAATGCCGCCAGACAAGGGAAGCAACATGACAAGCACTGCATTCGAGAACTTCAGCCAAGGCGCGCTGCTCTGGCCCCTGCTGGCGTTGGCGCTGGGCCTGGCGCTCGGTGCCTGGCTGGCCAGACACCTGGCAGTAGGCCAGCAGCAGGCGGCACTGGCGCGCGCGCGCAGCCAGGGCGAGGTGGAACTTGCCACCGCGAACGAACGATTACGCGGTCTCGAACAGGACCGGCACCGGCTCGCGGTCGAGTTGCAGCAGCTCAAGACCGAGTTGCGCCAGAGCGAACAGGCCAACACCGAATTGCAGACCCAGGTCAGCGAACTCGACACACGTCTGGACGCCGAGCGCAGCCAGTCAAACGAGAAACTCGCCCTGCTGCTCGATGCCAAGGAGGCCTTGTCCAACCAGTTCAAAAGCCTGGCCAGCGACATCCTGGAAGAAAAGAGCAAGCGCTTTGCCGAACAGAACCAGGCCAGCCTGGGCCAGTTGCTGGACCCGCTGAAAACCCGACTGCAGGAGTTCCAGGGCAAGGTCGAACTGTTCTACGACACCGAAGGCAAGGAACGCAGCGCCCTGGCGCAGCAGGTGAACCACCTGATGCAGCTGAACCAGACGCTGAGCGACGATGCCAAGAACCTCACGCGCGCGCTCAAGGGCTCGGCCAAGTCGCAGGGCAACTGGGGCGAGCTTATCCTGGAGCGGGTGCTGGAAGCATCCGGCCTGCGCAAGGGCAACGAGTACGACGTGCAGGAAAGCCACGCGCGCGAAGATGGTTCGCGCGCCCAGCCCGACGTGGTGATCCACCTGCCGCAGGACCGCCATCTGGTGGTCGATGCCAAGGTCTCGCTGGTGGCCTACGAAGAGCATGCCAGCACCGATGACGAGTTGCAGCGCGCAGCGGCCCTGCGCCGTCATTTGGACTCGGTGCGCGCCCATATCCGCGGTCTGTCAGAGAAAAATTACCAGGCCTTGTACGGACTCAAATCGCTGGATTTCGTGCTGATGTTCGTGCCGATCGAGCCGGCTTTCATGCTCAGCGTGGCGCAGGACAACCAGCTCTTCATGGACGCCTGGAACAAGAACGTGCTGCTGGTGAGCCCGTCCACGCTGCTGTTCGTGGTGCGCACCGTGGCGCATTTGTGGCACCAGGAAGCGCAAAGCCGCAACGCCCAGGAGATCGCGAAGCGCGGCGCCGAGTTGTACGACCGCCTGTGCGCCTTTGTCGCCGATCTGGAGAAGGTGGGCGAGCGCCTGCGCATGGCGCAGGATTCCTACGGCGATGCCATGAGCAAGCTGAGCACGAACAAGGGCAACGTGATCCGCCAGGCACAGATGCTCAAGGAACTGGGCGTGAAGCCCACCAAGGCCCTGCCGGCGTCGCTGGTGGAACTGGCGGGGGATGAGAGCCCGGCTGATTAGTCTGAAGTTCTTCCGTAAAAAAAGCGAGTTTCCCCTCTGAAGCGGTCCGTATTTCAGGTTCCGCGTTCTGTCTACATTTTGATTTGATCGATCAATTCGAGGGCGCGCTTTTGTTTTTCGTTTTGCGTGGTGGTGAT
>CAIKVZ010000048.1 GCA_903830985.1 uncultured beta proteobacterium | reverse complement strand
CTACGCCGCCATGCAGACCGGCGCCATGGACGCGGCCATGACCTCCTCCACCTCCTTTATCTCCTTCCGGCTGGAGGAAGTGGCCAAGGCGCTGACGACAGGGCGCACCGGCGCCTACTGGTTCATGTTCGAGCCGCTGATGATGTCCAAGGCGGTGTTCGACAAGCTCTCGAAAGACCAGCAGGCCACGCTCATGGCGGTGGGCGCCGAGATGGAAAAGTTCGCGCTTGAATCGGCGAAAAAGGACGACGTCGAAGTCGCGGCGGTCTACCAGAAGGCCGGCGCCAAGGTGGTTGACCTGTCCCCCGCCACCATCAGGAAGTGGCAGGACATCGCGCGCAAGACTGCGTGGAAGGACTACGGCGCGAAGAACGAGGGCTGCGCCAAGCTGCTGGCCCTGGCGGAACAGACTCTGTGAGTTTTGACCTGGATCCCGACGCAGCACCGGCGCCCGTGCCGCTGCTGCCGGGGAACTCGCTGCTCGGACTGCTGTCCGGCGCGCTGAATGCACTCAACCTTCTGGTGCTGCGCCTGTCCATGCTGGCACTGGTGCTGACCTCCTGCGTGCTCACGTATTCGGTGCTGACGCGCTACTTCCTGAAATCGGCCACCGACTGGCAGGACGAAGCTTCGGTCTTCATGCTGGTCGGCGCGATGTTCATGTGCACCGGCTATGTGCAGTCGCTGCGCGGCCATGTCGGCATCGAGGCCCTGGCCACGCTGCTGCCCGCGGGCGTGAACCGGGTGCGGCTGATCCTGGTGGACATCGGCTCCACGCTGTTTTGCAGCTTCTTTGCCTGGAAGTCCTGGGCGCTGTTCCATGAGGCATGGAGCGAAGGGCAGACCACCTCGAGCAGCTTCGCCCCGCCGCTGTGGATCCCCTACAGCCTGATGGCCGTGGGCATGAGCTTGCTGGCCCTGCAACTGCTGCTGCAGACCACGATCCAGATCGCCGGCAAACATTCCGATAACCAACCATGAGCGAACTGGCCATAGGCCTGGGCTACGGCGCAGCCACCCTGCTGGTGATGTTCTCGGGCATGCCCATCGCCTTTGCCCTGGGCAGCGTGGCCGTGGCCTTCATGGTCTTCTTCATGCCGGCGTCGTCGCTGGACACGGTGGCGCAAAACGTCTACGAGGAGATGGCGTCCATCACCCTGCTGTCGATCCCGCTGTTCATCATGAAGGGCGCGGCCATCGGCAAGTCGCGCGCCGGTCAGGACCTGTACTCGGCGATCCACGCCTGGCTGCACAAGGTGCCGGGCGGACTGGGCATCGCGAATGTGTTTGCCTGCGCGCTGTTCGCCGCCATGGCCGGCTCGTCGCCCGCGACCTGCTCGGCCATAGGCTCGGCCGGCATTCCCGAGATGCGCCGGCGCGGCTATTCGCCGGGCTTTGCCGCAGGCATCATCGCCGCCGGCGGTACCCTGGGCATCCTGTTGCCGCCGTCCATCGTGATGATCCTGTACGCCGTGGCGGCCGAGCAGTCGCTGGGCCGTCTCTTCCTGGCCGGTATCGGCCCGGGGCTGCTGCTGGTGGGCCTGTTTGCCGGCTACGCCGTGGTGCGCGCGCGCAAGGAATACGCCATGGCGCTGAAGGTGTTCGAGGCCGGTGGCGTCAAGTCAGCCTACCTCGAAGTGGAACACTTCACGCTGGCGCAGAAGGTGGAAATGCTGCCGCGCGTGCTGCCCTTTGTGGTGCTGCTCATCGGCGTCATGATCGCGCTCTACGGCGGCTTCGCCACCCCGTCCGAGACCGCGGGGCTGGGCGGCCTCATGGCGCTGGGACTGGTGGCCGTGGTCTATGGCCTGTGGAAACCGAAGGACGTGGCGCCGATCCTGGCGTCGACGCTGAAGGAATCCACCATGCTGATGCTCATCATCGGCATGTCGCTCCTGTACAGCTACGTGATGAGCAGTCT
>CAIKVZ010000047.1 GCA_903830985.1 uncultured beta proteobacterium | reverse complement strand
TTCACGCCCACGATCAGGACATCGGCAGTGACCTTTTTGCAGAGCTTGTCACTAAACCCAGTGGCGACTTCAACTTCCGACTCAGGCACGCCAGCGGCCGAATACGATGCGTCAAGGGCCACTACACCAAAGCGACGAACGTCAGGGATAACCGCACCGTCCTTGAATTGCTGCTCCAAGATGCCAAGAGCCTGGCCGACGGCGAGAATCCAAATGACCAGAGCACAATGGCCAACTTCAAGGCCATGATGGAAAACTCGGACGACTACATCTATTTCAAAGATCGAAATCATGTGTTTACCGGCGCCAGCCAGGCTTTGGTGGAGATCACCGAATCGGCCCAACATTGGAGCGAACTGATCGGTCTGACAGATTACGACGTCTTTCCGGAAGCCTACGCTGACATCTATTACCGACTCGAAAAGCAGGTATTCGCCGGCTCTAACGTCGCGCACGACATCCAGGAATCCCTGGACCAGAACGGAAACAAAGGTTGGATCAACAACCGTAAATATCCGATCAGAAACGACGCGGGTGAAATCACCGGGCTGTTCGGTATGGCGCGCAACATCACCGAATCCAAATTGGCGGAACAGGCGCTGCGAGCAAGCGAAGAGTCCTTCAGGGAATTGCAGGGCATCGCTGGTTTGGGCAGCTACGTTCTGGATGTTGCAACCGGCGCTTTCGACACCTCAGCAGTGCTGGACAAGATAGTGGGGATTGACGCGGCTTATGAACGCAGCTTGCATGGATGGATGGCGCTGGTTCATCCTGACGACCGCGCCGTTCTACGTGATTACATGACCAATGTGGTTTTGGGGCAGGGCCAGTCTTTTGACATGGAATACCGAATTACTCGGTATACCGACCACACCGAACGCTGGGTTCACAGCCTCGGCAAGCTGGAGTTTGACAGCCATGGCCGAGCTGTAAAGTTGCGTGGAACGATTCAGGACGTTACTGACAGTCGTCAAGAGCTTATGGCCGAAAAGAGGGCCATCCTTGGCAACAGGTTGATCGGCATTCTCACGGTGCGAAACCGAATCGCCGTCTGGGCCAATCCGGCGTTCGAGTCCATTCTGGGTTACGAAGCAGGTGAGCTGACGGGAAAGTCGTCACGACAGTTCTACGAAACCGAGGAAGAATTCCAAACCGCCGCACAGGTCTACAGCAACGCCATTCACGACCGCACGGCGAATGTCACACAGAAGATGCTGAGAAAGGACGGCGTGCACATCTGGGTTGACGCCATTGCAGCCCCACTCCACGAGGAATCGGGTGAGTTCTTTTGGACCATGATCGATGTCACCGAGCGAAGAAATGGCAACCTGGCCCTGCTGGAGAGCGAGGAGCGTTACCGCACGGCCTTCCTGACCAGCCCGGACGCCGTGAATATCACGCGGCTCTGTGATGGACGCTACCTTGAGGTGAACGACGGCTTCCTGAAGATGCTGGGCTGGACACGCGAAGAAGCGCTGGGCAGGACCTCGCTGGACATGAATATCTGGCGCAAGCCTGACGACCGTCAGCGTCTGGTGGACGCACTGCAGCGCGACGGTCACTGTGACAACCTTGAAGCACAGTTCGTGGCCAAGGATGGCAGGGTGACCATGGGATTGATGTCAGCACATCTGATGACGCTCAAGGGTCAGCCGTGCGTTCTGTCAGTGACGCGTGACATCACAGAACGCAAGATCGCAGAAGACCAACTCAGAAAATTGTCACAGGCATTGGAGCAAAGCTCGGACAGTGTCGTCATCACGAATGTCGATGCCAGGATTGAGTACGTGAATGAGGCCTTTGTCATCAATACGGGCTTCAGCCGGGATGAGGTGATGGGAAGGAATCCACGCATCCTTCAATCTGGAAAAACCCCGCGCGAAACCTACGTCGCCATGTGGGAAGCCATGGTCAACGGGCTGCCGTGGCGGGGTGAACTCTACAACCAGCGCAAGGACGGGAGCCCATACATTGAGTGGGCGGTGCTGTCGCCGATCCGTCAGCCTGATGGAGTGGTTACGCATTACGTGGCGGTGAAGACCGACATCACTTCAAGAAAAGCAACCGAGGACCGGATCAACCATCTGGCGTTGTTCGATCCACTGACGGACTTGCCAAACCGTCGACTCCTGATTGATCGGCTGCAACACGCGGTCGCAGTTCGCGCCAAGAACGAAACATACAGCGCATTGCTGTTCATCGATCTGGACAACTTCAAGACGCTCAACGACACCCGCGGCCACGACGTTGGCGACATACTGTTGCAGCAGACTGCACAGCGCCTGGTTGCCTGTGTCCGCGAAGGCGACACGGTGGCACGCCTGGGCGGCGACGAATTCGTCGTCTTGCTGGAGGGCTTGAGCGAAGATTTCGATGGCGCCGAAAGGGCGGTTGAGACGGTCGGCGCAAAGGTCCTGCTCGAACTCAACAATCCCTACCAAATCGCTGGATCAACTTGCCTGAGCAGCCCCAGCATTGGAATCACCCTGTTCGCAAACCATCCGGGCAGCGCGGAGGAGCTTTTGAAACGGGCCGATCTGGCGATGTACCAGGCCAAGGCCGCCGGTCGCAACACATGGCGTTTTTTTGACCCAGCGATGCAGGTCGCCATCACCAGTCGCGCCGAACTTGAAGCAGACTTGCGCGTTGCGCTCCAACTCAAGCAGTTGCTTCTTTACTACCAAGCGCAAGTTGATGGCAGCGGCGCCATCAGCGGTGTTGAGGCACTGCTGAGGTGGCAGCACCCAAAGCGCGGACTGGTATCGCCGGCGAATTTCATTCCCTTGGCCGAAGACACAGGTTTGATCGTTCCGATGGGACAGTGGGTCCTGGAGACGGCCTGCGTCCAATTGAATGAATGGTCTGTACGGCCCGAAATGAGTCATCTGACCATGGCCGTGAATGTCAGTGCGCGCCAGTTTTATCGCCAGGATTTCGTCGAACAGGTTCTGCAGACGCTGGCACGTACAGGAGCCAATCCGAATCGTCTCAAGTTGGAGTTGACAGAAAGCCTGCTGGTATCGAACATCGAAGACGTCATCACCAAAATGCATGCACTGAAGTCCAGCGGCGTGTGCTTCTCACTGGACGACTTCGGCACCGGCTACTCATCGCTCTCTTACCTGAAGAGACTGCCGCTGGATCAGCTCAAAATTGACCAGGGATTTGTGCGTGACATCCTGACCGATGGCAACGACGCGGCCATCGCCAAGATGGTGATTGCGCTGGCAGACAGTTTGGGCCTCGCGGTGATCGCCGAGGGAGTGGAAACTGCCGCACAGCGGGATTTTCTGTTCGATTTAGGCTGCCGAGCCTACCAAGGCTATTTATTCAGTCGCCCTGTTGCCATCCATGAATTCGATCGGTTTGTCGCGTCCCAAATGCATGCAAGTGAATCACCTGTGAGCTGCCCGTGATGCGCAGAAAACGTCCGTCACTTTGGCGGGCCTACGGTATTGCGCTTGAACGGCATTCAACCGGTCCCAGGCAGGAGGTCCTCAATGCCTTTAATTTTTTGATGGACTTGCTATTGAATTTCTCAACTCGAACAGTAACTCTGCCGGCACAGGCAGACACTTCATGAACAATCAGGGGTGACCATGTCCGCATTCCATGCCTTTTTTCGCCCGGGTACTTTGCTACTGCAACGCCTTGGTTTGCGCTCAAGGTTCGTGCTCATGGGCACGCTGGTGCTATTGACTGCGGTGACAAGCGGCTGGCAAACTGCCGCCGACCTCTGCAGCAGTGATGCGCGCGTCACCCTGGTTTTCATTCTGGGCTTAACGGGCCTGTGTCTGCTCGTCTATTTGGGTGTCGGGTTCTACCAAGGTATCACGATGTCGGTGCAGTCAGTAGCCAAAGTGGTAAGTCTTAGCTGCGCGGGCGACCTCTCCCACACGGTGGTGGTGCCCGGTCACGATGAATTGGCGCAGGTTGGACGAAAGCTTGAATCCATGAGCGAAAGTTTTTCGGGCTTGGTGGGTACTGTGCGCAACCAAGCAGTCCATGTGGCACTGGCCGGTGAATCGCTCACCACAGGCATGGGTGATCTTTCCAAACGTACCGAGGCACAGGCGGCCAGCCTGGAGCAGGCAAGCGCGAGCATCCTGGAACTGAGTGACTCGGTTCAGCACACGGCCATTCGCGCCAATGAAGTCAATGCCCTTACCCGGCGCTTGCGCACAGAGGCTGAAGTGGGAACCCAGGCCATGGACGTTGCCGTGGGCGCCATCCAAAACATCCAAAGCAGCGCAAAACAGATGGGCGAGATTGTCAGCGTGATTGACGGCATTGCTTTTCAGACCAACATTTTGGCGCTCAACGCCGCCGTTGAAGCCGCCCGCGCCGGGGAAGCGGGCCGCGGTTTTGCTGTCGTCGCCAGCGAGGTTCGGATACTGGCCCAGCGTAGCGCAACATCAGCACGCGAGATCCGGGACCTGATCGCCAGTTCCGGCAGTCAAGTGAGCCTGGGCGTGACCCGCATCGAGGCCGTCACGTCCAATCTGCGCGCCATGTCGCTTGGAATCAATGAGGTCGCATCGGGACTGGAAGGGATCTCGGCGGAAAGTGCGAGCCAAAGCCAGACGCTTTCAGAGATTGCAGGGGCGGTGAAAGAACTCGATGGCATTACCCAACGAAATGGCGCCATGGTGGACGATGCCTTGCATTCGACCATGAGCCTGCGCGATCGAGCATCTCATTTAAGTGAAGCCGTTGCGTCGATCAAGCTGCGACGCGGCACAGCTGATGAGGCCTATGAGATGGTCAAGCGCGGGCACGCGCTGGTTCAGCACGAAGGCTTTGCCGCCGCCGCCAGGCAGTTTCATGATCAGCATGGCGCTTTTCGCGATCGAGATCTGTACATCTTTGTGTTTGATCGCGCAGGCAGGTATGCAGTCTTTGGATCCAATCCCGAGAACATAGGCAAGACGACCTATGACATCCGCGGTCTCGATGGCGATCACGTTATTCGAGAAGGGTTCTTGGCGGCCGATGCTGGAGGGGGCTGGATCGACTATGAGGTTGTCAATCCGACAACTGGCATCGTGGACGAAAAGACCTCCTTCATCATGCCACTGTCAGGCGAACAGTTGATAGGCTGCGGCGTGTTCAAACCCAAGGGCGGATTCCATCTCGGTGCAAACTGAACAATTTTTTTGATTCCCATCACCTTCTTTAGGTCCCGAGACATCCGAAAACCCGTACGTTCCCGAGCCTGGCGGGTTATTTATTGCCTCAGACGATGTCAGGGGCGAACATGCCATGACATTGGTTCGACGGTACTTTTCACGGTACCGTCCATCGTGCCGGACGGGGGACGATCGCGTGCTGTTCGCGCACTGCCACGCTGAAAACCGGCGGATCAATGGTGCGATACTCACGCCTTTGATGGCATTGCGTCGAAGTGAGCTGAGTGCATGACCATGGAGTTGGCGCAACTCGACACCGCGCCTTTGACAACCTCATCAGCCATGTCCACGGAACAGCAACAACTGGAAGACGCCATCGCCGCCGTTGAGTCTCAGCGCGCCGTCCTAGGCAATGTCGTCGTTGACGCGATGCTCGCGGGTGTCCGCGCCAAACTGGCCTCACTGAGCGTCCTGGTCCCGTTGCCGGAGTCGCATCAAACCCTGCGGCAAGTCACGATCCTCTTTATGGACATTGTGGGCTCGACGCCATTGAGCCTTCAGTTGGACCCGGAGGAGTTTCACAGCATAGTGAATGGCGTTTTGGTGCGGGGCACGACCGTCATCGAGACCCACGGCGGCAAGATCGTCAGCTATGCCGGAGACAACCTGATTGCGGTTTTTGGAGCGGTCGAAGCGCGGGAGAATTCCGCTGAAAGCGCAGTGCGCGCCGGTCTTTCCCTGTTGGAGGTCGGCCGCATGTTGCACGACGAGGTCTTGCTCCGCCATGGCATTGACGCCAGCCATGTACGGGTGGGCATTCACACCGGGCCGGCGCTGCTGGGAGGTGGCGTTCAGGCAGACAACACCCTCAGCGGGCTTAGCGTCAACATCGCCGCACGCATGGAACAAACCGCGGGAAGCGGTGCGTTGCGCATCAGTCACGACACCTATAGCCATGTACGCGGGCTGTTTGAGGTCGAGCAGCAGGCGCCGCTGGCAGTGAAGGGCGTGAATGAACCCATGGTCACCTACCTGGTGATTCGCGCCAAGCCGAGGTCATTTCGCCTGGGCACACGGGGCATCGAGGGCATAGCCACCCGGATCATTGGCCGTGC
The DNA here is from genome assembly GCA_903830985.1 of uncultured beta proteobacterium. Taxonomy (GTDB): domain Bacteria; phylum Pseudomonadota; class Gammaproteobacteria; order Burkholderiales; family Burkholderiaceae_C; genus CAIKVZ01. Next base: position 26,720 of record CAIKVZ010000047.1, on the reverse strand, counting down.
AGCTGAAGTTGCACAACTGCAGGACGCTTTCAGGCGCCTGTTTACGGACAGAGCCCTGGCCGTCGTCACGGTTGTGGCGGAGGAGGGCGTAGGCAAGAGCCGGCTGCTATACGAATTTGAAACCTGGTCCGAAACCCAACCGGAGGAATTTTTTGTCTTCCGGGGCCGTGCCGATCCGCACACCGAAGGCCAACCCTTTGGCCTGCTGCGCGACATCATCGCCTGGCGCTTCCAGATCCTGGATGACGACACCGTCGCCGAAGCCCGACGCAAACTGGAGCAAGGCATCATCCCGCTTTTCATGGACGATGATGGCGTGGAACTGGCCGAGGGGCATGCCCACCTGCTGGGACATTTGATAGGAATAGAGTATCGGGAAAGCCGCCACATCCGGGGAATCCTGGATGACGCCAAGCAGATTCGCAACCGTGCGCTGCATGCTGCGGCGCAACTGTTTCGCCGCATGTCTTGCCGTGAAGGCCTGCCGGTCGTGCTGCAACTTGAAGACCTGCATTGGGCGGACAACGAGAGCCTGGACTTTCTGAACTTCCTTTGCGAAGTCAATCGTGATGTGGCACTGCTGATTCTGAGCTTCAGCCGCCCTTCCCTGTTTGAACGGCGCACTGACTGGCCGGGCATCGGGGGCATTCACCAGCGCATCAACCTGCGTCCGCTGGACAACACCGATAGCCGCCTCCTGGCCAATGAGCTCCTCAAGAAACTGCCAGAAGTACCCGCGGCCCTGCGCGAACTCGTCACCGGCGGCTCAGAGGGCAACCCCTTTTACATGGAAGAACTGGTCAAAATGCTGATTGACCGGGGCGCGATACAGACGAAGGCGAACGGCTGGACGCTCAACGCCGAAAAGCTGCTGTCCACCCAAGTGCCCTCCACTCTCACCGGCGTACTTCAAGCGCGCCTGGACGGCCTTCCCGCCGCCGAGCGCCTGAGCTTGCAGGAGGCCAGCGTCATCGGCCAGGTTTTCTGGGACCAGGCTTTGACGGCACTGGACGAGCATGCCGGGACGACGCTTCCAGCGCTGGAGAAACGCGAGTTGATCTTGACCCGAACGGACGCCGAAGCCACATTGCATGCCGCGGGCCTGCACGAATACGCGTTCAAGAATGCGATGCTGCATCAGGTCACCTATGGCACCTTGCTCAAGCGCGCCCGTTGCGCGCTGCATGGCAAACTGGCGCACTGGTTTTCCCAACTCCAGGGGCTTCGCTCCAACGACTTTTTGGGACTGACCGCCGACCACTTTGAGCAGGCTGGTGATGAAGCCAATGCGGCCCAATTCCACGCTCGCGCGGCTGAGCATGCCGCGACGCGATTTGCCCACGACCGTGTGCTGGTGCATGTGCAACGCGCATTGATGTTGCTCGAACGTCTGCATCGGGCTGCCTTGGAGGGCACTGCCGGGCAAGCGACTGATCAAACCTCGAGCAAGCTGCGCTGGCGTTTGCTCAAGGTCCGCGAAACGACGCTGGAGTTGCAGGGCCGCCGCCCGGAGCAGCGTGCGGACCTTGAAGCAATGGATCTGGTTTCTGTGGAATTGCGCGACGACAAATGCAGCGCCCACACGGCCTATCGACGCAGCTATATGGCGATGCGCACCGCCGATTGGAGCGAAATGGAGACTCAAGCCCAACGTGGCATGCAGTTGGCACAGCGCGCCGGCGACGACGTATTGCGACTACGCTGCTTGCGCATGGTGGCAGATGCCCATTCCACCAAGGGTGATTGGCTCACCGGGCGGTCCCTGGCTCAGGACGCACTGGAACAGGCCCGCGCCTTGGGTCTTCCCGATGTGCAAGCGCTTTGCCTCAACTCCCTCGGCTACATCGCTGGCGACTTGCGAGGCGACACGATGGCCGCGCTCGAACTGGACCAGCAGGCGCTGACCATCGCCAACGAAACAGGTGACCGCCGTGGCGAGGCGATCGGCCTGGGCAATCTGGGCATCGCGTGGATCAGCCTGGGTGCACTCGAACAAGGACGCAAGTTGACGGAAGATGCACTGCAGATAGTGCGAGCCATCGGAGACAGGGCCGTTGAATGCAACACGCTGGGCAACTTGTCGCAACTCGCGCTGTGGCAGGGCGACGATCAACGTGCGCTTTCGTTTGCGCGCGCCGCTTATGACATCGCACTGGCGGTGGAAGCGCGAAATCGCCAGTCCGATGCACTGGTCCACATGGGCAACGCTGAACTTGCGCTGGGACGGCATGCGCCAGCGCTTGAGGCCTATACCCAAGCGCACGCCGTCGCACTGTCCATCCAACATCCAAGGCAGCATGACGCGGCCGTGGGACTGGCGCGCTTGGCCCTGGCCCAAAACGAAACGCAGACCGCGCTGACGTATGTGAACCGGATGCTGGCGCATTCAGAGCCCGGCGGCAACTTCGAGGGGGTTGACCAGCTCCGGCTACTGGAACTGACCTGCCATCGGGTGCTCGAGAGGGCAGCAGACCCGCGCTCTCGTCAATGGCTGGAACGCGCACATACGCAGTTGCAGGCCAGCGCACTGGCGATTCCTGACGCCACCCTGCGTCAAGGCTTCCTTGCCAACATCCCACACCACCGTGAAATCGTGGCGGCGTGGGGTAGCGCCGGGCCGGGAAAGGTCTGACGAATGCTCGAACTGAAGAACCGAGGATATTGAAATCATCCCCGGACCATGGGGCCTTGAATTCGCCAGCCCCGCCGGCCGCGTTTACAGGATCTTGTTGGAGCGACGCCAGATGCCCATGAGTTCGGCTTCCTTGATCAACTGCTCCCTGAAATCCGGGTGCGAAATGTTGATCAGGGCCTCGGTGCGCTGCCAGGTCGACTTGGCCTTCATCTGTGCATAGCCAAATTCGGTCACGATGTAGTGCACGATGGACCGCGGGCAGGTGACGATGGTGCCGGGCGACAGTGTGGGCACGATGCGCGAACCGACCGTGCCGTCCTTCTTCTTGAAGGTCGAGTTGATGCAGATCAGACCCTTGCCGCCTTCGGACTTGTAGGCGCCCAAAATGAAGTCGAGCTGGCCGCCGGTGCCCGAGATCTGGCGGGGTCCGCAGGCCTCGCTCGCAACCTGCGTGAACAGGTCGATTTCGATGGCATTGTTGATCGCGACCACCTTGGGATTTTGGCCGATGACACAGGGATCGTTGGTGTAAGACGCGGGGAAGATCGCCGCCACCGGGTTGTTGTCCAGGAAGTCGTAGAGCTTTTGCGTGCCCATGGCAAAGGTATAGACCATCTTGCCCTTGTCGATGGATTTGCGCCGTCCCGTGATGCGACCGGCCTCGTACATGTCGACATAGGAGTCGGCGAGCATCTCGGTGTGCACGCCCAGGTCCTTCAGACCACTGTGCGCGATCATGGCGCCGACGATATTGGGCAGCGCGCCGATGCCGAGCTGTATCGTCGAGCCGTCTTCGAGCAGTTCCATGACATGGGCGGCGATCATGCGGTCGGCTTCGCTCGCCTGCCCCTCGGGCAGTTGCAACAGCAGGCTGTTGGGGCCTTCGACCACCATGTCCACCTGGGAAATGTGGATGGCCTCATCCAGTCCACCCAGGCAGCGCGGCGCCTTCGTGTTCACCTCGACCACGACCCTCTTGGCCTTGCGGCAGTAAGCCGGGGTCATCGAGCAACTGGTCGAAAAGTTGAAGAAGCCGTTTGCGTCCATGGGCGTCACCTGCACGATGGCGACATCCGGCTCTTCGTACAGCGCGGCGTTCTGCGGGCCCTGGTGGTAGCACAGCGGGATGTAGCTGGCCAGGCCCATCTCACCGTACTTGCGACCCAGGCCGGAAAAGTGCCAGTCGTTCCAGATGAAGGATTCCCTGCCGGGATCGGCTTCAACGCACTTCAGCGGTTTGGCGCGTGTCGTGGTGATCAGGATTACCTCCCTGAGCTCGTCCTTGCGCAAGGCAAGTGCCGCGTCCACGGCTTCCACGTTCTGGGCGAATTCGCCCATGAAGAGCGTGTCGCCCGACTTGACCAGCGCTGCGGCCTGCTCGGCGGAACCGAGCTTTTGCCGGTATTGGTCCAGATCATGTTTTGACATATTGGCGTCTCGCGAAGAGGTTGATTTCAGAACTGTTCAACCGCCATGCGGTTGATCGTGGCGCCACCCAGGCAGATGCTTTGCGCCAGGCCGCTGGCCTGGGTCAGCACGGACTCGGCGTAAAAACGCGCCGTGATCAGCTTGGCGCTGTAGAACGCCGGGTCGCTGTCCGTCTTCTCCTGGGCAACGAGCATGGCGCGCGCCATCTGCCAGCCGCACAACACGACGCCCACCAGCCTGAGGTAATTCACGGCACCGGCGTACACCGTCTTGGGCTGGCTCTTGCCATTGGCGACGATGAAGTCCACGGCGGCTTCCACGGCCTCGCGACCCGCCTTCAGCGCGCCCAGCATGGCCTTGCAGTCCTCGTTGTCGTGCGCGGCCAGTGCCTGCTCCGTGCTGGCGATGCGGGCGCACAAGGCCCGGGCCACAGCGCCCTTGTCGCGCAGCGTCTTGCGACCCACGATGTCGTTGGCCTGGATGGCGGTCGTGCCTTCGTAGATGGTCAGGATGCGCGCGTCGCGGTAATGTTGCGCGGCACCGGTTTCCTCGATGTAGCCCATGCCGCCATGCACCTGCACGCCCAGGCTGGTCATCTCGACCGACATTTCGGTGGAGAAGCCCTTGACCACGGGCACCAGGTATTCGTAGACCGCCTGGTTGTCTTTTCGTGTCGCCTCATCGGTGGCGTGGTGCGCGGCATCGCTGGCGGCCGCGGCAACGTAGGCCAGGGCCCGCGTGCCCTCGACGTGGGCGCGCATGGTCAGCAGCATGCGCTTGACATCGGGGTGGTTGATGATGGCCACCGGGCCGTCCGAGCCGGCCAGATCGCGGCTTTGTGCGCGGTCGTGCGCAAAGCGCACCGCCTTCTGGTAGGCGCGGTCTGCAACCGCAATGCCCTGCATGCCCACGGCGAAACGCGCCGCATTCATCATGATGAACATGTACTCCAGGCCACGGTTTTCCTGACCCACGATGTAGCCAACAGCGCCGCCGTGGTCACCAAACTGCAGCACCGCCGTCGGGCTGGCCTTGATGCCCAGCTTGTGTTCGATCGACACACAAAAGACGTCGTTGCGCGCGCCCAGGGCGCCGTCGTCGCCCACCATCAGCTTGGGCACCAGGAACAGCGAGATCCCTTTGACACCTTCGGGCGCGCCCGGCACCCGGGCCAACACCAGATGCACGATGTTCTCGGCCATGTCGTGCTCGCCGTAGGTGATGAAGATCTTGGTGCCGAACACCTTGTACGTGCCGTCCGCCTGAGGCTGTGCGCTGGCGCGCACTGCGGCCAGATCGGAGCCGGCCTGGGGCTCGGTCAGGTTCATGGTGCCGGTCCACTCGCCACTGATGAGCTTGCCGACATACTTGCGCTTGAGTTCATCGCTGCCGGCCACCAGCAGCGCTTCAATCGCGCCATCGGTCAGCATCGGACACAACGCAAACGACAGGCTGGCCGCATGCAGCATCTCGGCACAGGGGGTGGCGATCAGCTTGGGAAAACCCTGGCCGCCGTACTCCGTGGGGTGGATCACGCCCTGCCAGCCGCCTTGCGTGAACTGCGCGTAGGCCTGCTTGAATCCGGGCGAGGTCGTGACCGCGCCGTCCTTGAAGGAACTCGGGGTTTTGTCGCCGACGTTGTTCAAGGGCGCCACCACGCCGGCGCAGAACTTGGCCGACTCTTCCATCACGGCCTGGGCGGTGTCGAGGTCGTAGTCCTCGAAACCCGGCAAGGCACTGACGCTGGACAGGCCTGCGAGTTCCTGCATGGCAAACAACATATCCTGGAGGGGGGCTTGGTAGTTCATGGGGTGCTTTCTGGGGGTTATTCAAATCTTGGGTGGCCAACGCGGCGGGTCACATGCCCGCGTAATTGGGCCCGCCACCGCCTTCGGGCGTGACCCACACAATGTTCTGCGTCGGGTCCTTGATGTCGCAGGTCTTGCAGTGCACGCAGTTGGAGGCGTTGATCTGCAAGCGATCGCTGCCGTCATCGTTCTTCACAAACTCGTAGACCCCGGCCGGGCAGTAGCGCGCCTCGGGTCCGGCAAACTTGGCGAGGTTGACGGAGACAGGCACAGCGGCGTCTTTCAGCGTCAGGTGCGCGGGCTGGTTCTCTTCGTGGTTGGCGCTGCTGATGAACACACTGCCCAGGCGATCGAAGGTGAGTTTGCCGTCGGGCTTGGGGTAGACGATGGGCTGGCACTGCGCGGCGGGCAAGAGGTAGGCGTGATCGGGCTTGTCGCGGTGGATCGTCCAGGGCATGTTGCCACGCAGTCCGAACTGCTCCAGTCCATTCATCAGCGTGCTCACGCGCAGGCCGTACTTGAACCAGGCCTTGAAGTTGCGCGACTTGTTGAGTTCTGCGTGGACCCAGCTGCTCCCGACCGCCTGGGGGTAGGCGCTCAGTTCGTCATGTTGGCGCCCTGCTGCCACCGCCTCGAACGCGGCCTCTGCCGCCAGCATGCCGGTCTTGATGGCGGTGTGGCTGCCCTTGATGCGACTCACGTTCATGAAGCCGGCTTCGCAGCCCACCAGGGCGCCGCCGGGAAACACCGTTTTCGGCAGCGCCATCAGTCCACCGGCGGTGATGGTGCGCGCACCATAGGCCAGCCTTTTGGCCGTGACTTCGCCCCTGTCATTCTCAAAATACCAGCGCACATTGGGATGGGTTTTCCAGCGCTGGAATTCCTCGAAGGGACTGAGGTAGGGGTTCTGGTAGTTCAGCCCGGTGATGAAGCCCAGGGCGATTTTGTTGTCCTCCATGTGGTACATGAAGGAGCCGCCGTAGGTGGCGTTGTCCAGAGGCCAGCCCGCGGTGTGCATGGCGAATCCGGGCTGGTGGCGCTTCGGATCCACCTCCCACAACTCCTTGATACCCAAACCGTAGGCCTGTGGATCGCAGCCCTCGTCGAGCTTGAACCGAGCGATCAACTGGCGCCCCAAGTGGCCGCGTGAGCCTTCGGCAAAAACGGTGTATTTCGCCCGCAGTTCCATGCCGATCTGAAAGCTTTCGCCGGGCTCGCCTTGCCGGTTGATGCCCATGTTGCCGGTGGCCACACCCCGCACGGCACCGGCTTCGGTGTACAGCACTTCAGCGGCGGCGAAGTCCGGGAAGATCTCCACGCCCAGGCGCTCGGCCTGGGCCGCCAGCCAGCGCGTCAACTCGCCCAGGCTGATGATGTAGTTGCCGTGGTTGTGGCTGCATTTGGGCAGCAGGAAATTGGGCGTGCGGTAGCCCGAGGTCTCACTCAGGAACAGCATGGCGTCATCGGTCACCGGCTGACGCAAGGGTGCACCCAGCGCCCGCCAGTCGGGGAACAGCTCGTTCAGGGCGATCGGATCCATGATGGCGCCCGAGAGGATGTGCGCGCCGGGCTCGGCGCCTTTCTCCAGCACCACCACCGACAATTCCTTGCCCTTCTCCGATGCCAACTGTTTGAGGCGGATGGCGCTGGCCAAGCCGGCTACGCCGCCACCCACGACAACCACGTCGTATTCCATCGCTTCACGGGGGCCGTACTGGTCCAGAATATTCTGATGGGTCATGATCTTTTAGGGTGTGTTTTGCAGATCGACAGTGGCGCAGTCCCGGCGCTACATCCCCATGCGCCATGTCCAGTGCCCAACTCTCGCAGCGGAATGATGGCACCGGACTGTTGCAAAAATTCGGGGCAAATGTATCGAATGTTTGCGGGTGATGGCGGGCCGCTTTGCCCCGAAGCTCATGACGAACGGATGGCCTGTCCAGGGGTTGGACATCGATGAGTCCAGCAGTGCCCGGCAAGAAAATCAGCGTGACCGATTCCCTACAGCCACTTCACCTCGGCGGCCAGCAGATAGCCGGCTCCGTAGACCGTGCGGATGGTCTTGGGGTGCTCGGGATCCGACTCCAGCTTGCGTCGCAGCCTGGACACCCGAACGTCCACAGCCCGATCCAGGGGCGAAATGTCGGGGTCGCCGCAGAGCGTTTCGCGGCCAAGAATTCGGTTGGGTGCCTTCAAGAACTGCAGCAGCATGCGCGCTTCACCCGAGCTCAGCGTCCACTGCTGCCCGCCCGGCGAGGACAGCGCATTGGAGTCGGCAAGGAAACGCCAGCCACCAAATTCCGCAATCCTTGACCGCTCGGTCGTCTGTGTCTTGTTGGACTGTTCCTGGCGGCGCAAGATGCTGCGCACGCGGGCCACCAGTTCACGGGGCTCAAACGGTTTGACGACATAGTCGTCGGCCCCCATCTCCAGGCCCATGACCCGGTCGCTTAAATAGCCGCGACCTGTCAGTACCATGACGCCGCAGTCGTAGCTCGCCTGCAGTTCACGCACCACGTCCATGCCGTCGGCATCGGGCAAGCCCAGGTCCACGATGCACAGGTCAGGGACACGCAACTGCAGGAGGTGACGCAGGGCTGCAGCGCTGTGGCATTCAAAGGTCTCGAAACCAAACTCGCGCAAGCTGCCACTCACCAGGTGGCACAGGTCCGGGTCATCGTCGAGCACATAGATGCAACGCGCGCCAGGCGCCAGTTGCGGCAATTCCGCACTCATGACAGCAAGTCCTCGAGTGCCACTTGCAACTCGGTGGCTGTGAATGGTTTTTCCAGCAAGGGTGGACCTTCAGCGCCATCCGGCGAGGTTTCGTAGCCGCTGATCAACAAGGTTTTCACACCCGGCGCACTCAGGCTGGCCTCGCGGCACAGGGTGCGACCATCCATGCCGCCTGGCATGACAATGTCGGAAATCAGGATGCCCACGGTCGGCACGCTGGCCAGGAGCAAGAGTGCATCGGCCGCATGCTCGGCTTCGATCACCGGGTATCCCAGGTCGACGAGTTGCAGGCGGATGACTCGGCGCACGTCGGGATCGTCCTCCACCAGCAAGACCAGGGGGAGTTGCCGGCCCTGATGACCCGATCGCGGCCGCGTGCCCGCCAGTGACTCGGCCTCCAGTTCGTCGCCGACGCAGGGCAGCATCAGCGTGACGCTGCAACCTTCGCCCAGGTCGCTCTGGATGCGAAGGCCGCCACCGGACTGCTTGGCGAAGCCATAGACCATGGACAAACCCAGACCACTTCCCGAACCAAAATGCTTGGTGGTGAAGAACGGCTCCGAGGCACGTGCCTGAGTGGCAGCGTCCATGCCGACGCCGGTGTCGGAAACGCTCAGTGCCACGTAGCTTCCGGGGCCAACGTCGAAATCAGCCACCTGCCCCGGACCCAACTCTCTGCGCTCCGCTTGGATCGCCAACTGTCCGCCATCGGGCATGGCGTCGCGAGCGTTCAGCGCGAGGTTGAGCAAGGCGTTTTCCAACTGCTGCGCATCGGTCATGGCGTACAAGGGCTCACCGATGGTGCTGGTCGTCACCGTGATATTGGCCGGCAAGGTGCGCTTGAGCAGAATCATGGTGTCGGCCACCAGGTCGGCAATGTTCACTGACCTCGGTTCCAGTGGCTGCTTGCGCGCAAAAGCCAGCAAGCGCTTGATCAGCGCCGCGCCCCGGCGCGAGGCCTTCAGGGCCGGCACGACAAATTCGGCAATTTCGGCGTCTTGGGGGTGGCGCTCATGCAGGGTCACCAGATTGCCGATCACCACCGTCAGCAAATTGTTGAAGTCGTGGGCCAGTCCGCCCGTCAACTGTCCCATCGCCTCCATCTTCTGCGCATGAACCAGTTCCGTCTGCGCATTTTTGAGATCGGTGATGTTGATGGACAGGACAAAACAGCCTGACACACGACCATTGGCGTCGAGTTCCGGCACCAATTCGCTGCGCGCATAGGCCACCCGGCCGCCCGGGCGCCGCATGGCGTACTCGTAGCTGACCCTTTGCCCCTGCAGTGCCTGCTGCACGTAAGCTGAAACATCGGTGTAAACCTCGTCGCCCACAATGTCGCGAATGGATCGGCCCAACATCTCTTCTTTGCTGTAGCCGAACCACTCCGAATAGCCCTGGTTGACGTAACTGTAGATTTCCTGGCTGTCGAAGTAGCCGATCAGCGCGGGCACGCTGTCGGTGATCAAGCGCAAATTCTCTTCGCTGCGGCGCAAGGCCGTGGCGATGCGTTGATTGGCATCGTCCGCCACGATGAGCCGCTTGTTGGTGGACTTCAGCTCGTGGGTGCGCTGCGCCACATGCCCCTCGAGCTCGGCGGTCTGCTGCGCAATCTGCTGCTCATAGCGGCGACTGGCCGTGATGTCGGTGTAGAGCGTCACAAAACCGTTGTGCGGCAAGGGCTCGTCGCGCATCGCCAGAATCTGACCACCGGGCCGAACACGCTCGGTGTACTGGGGGGTAAAGCTGCGGGCCAGCCGCACCCGCTCGGCAATCAAGCTTTCAACTTCACCCGGCCCATATTCGCCGCGCTGCGCGTTGTAGCGCATGAAGGACTCGAATGTCGCGCCAACAAACGCCATCTCTTGCGGAATGTCCAGCAGCCGCAAGAAGGCATCGTTCCACGCAACCAGGCGCAGACTGCCGTCAATCACGGTGAATCCCTGGTCGATGCGGTTCAGTCCGGCCTGCAGCAACTCGTGCCGGTAGTGGCCTTGCAGGGGGTCACCGGAAATTTGCGACGGCATGAGGGGCAGACTTGGGCGCCCGGAACACTCAGTACTTGTAAACGCCCTGTCCGGTCTTGCGACCCAGACGGCCGGCGGCCACCATTTCCTTGAGCAAGGGGCAGGCGCGGTATTTGCTGTCACCGAACTCGCTCAGGTAGACCTCCATCACGGCCAGGCAGACGTCCAGTCCCACCATGTCGGCCAGCGCCAATGGGCCGATCGGCTGGTTGCAGCCTAGCTTCATGCCGGCATCGATGTCTTCAGGCGTGGCCAGGCCCTCGGCCAGCACAAAGAAGGCCTCGTTGATCATGGGCACCAGAATGCGGTTCACGACAAAGCCGGGTGAATTCTTCACCGTGATCGGCGTCTTGCCCAGCGCTTTGGCCATGGCATGCACGGCGTCATGCGTGGCGTCGCTGGTCTGCAGTCCGCGGATGATTTCAACCAGCGCCATCATCGGTACCGGGTTGAAAAAGTGCATGCCGATGAAGCGCTCGGAACGGCTGATCACGGCCGCCAGCTTGGTGATGGAAATGGACGAGGTGTTGGAGGCGATGATCACGTCAGGGCCGACGATGGCGTCGATCTGCTTGACGATCTTCACCTTCAGTTCGTAATTTTCGGTGGCGGCTTCGACCACCAATTGGGCCGGCTTCAGGTCTTCATAACGGGTGCTGCCCTGGATACGCGCCAAGGCCGCGTCGCGATCGATGGCGCTGATTTTTTCCTTCTTGAGCAGGCGCTCCAGGCTGGAGGCCACGGTGGCGATGCCCTTGGCAACAGCGGCTTCCGAAATATCGACCATGACGACCTTGATGCCGGCCACGGCGCATGCCTGTGCGATGCCGTTGCCCATGGTGCCGGCACCGATGATGCCAACCGTAGTGATTTCCATTTTGCAGACTCCCTAAAGACAAAAAATGCGGGACCCGGAGCGAGCCTTTGCAGGATCGCGCCCGAGTCCCATTACCTGCGCAATCAGATGCGTTCGAAAATCACCGCAATGCCCTGACCGCCACCGATGCACATGGTGGCCAGCGCGTATTTGCCACCGGTGCGTTGCAGTTCGTACACCGCCTTGGTGGCGATGAAGGCGCCGGAGCAGCCCACGGGGTGACCCAATGCGATGGCGCCGCCATTGGGATTGGTCTTGGCGGGGTCGAGACCGAGGCCCTTGTTGACAGCGATCGCCTGCGCGGCAAAGGCTTCGTTGGCTTCGATGACGTCCATCTGGTCCAGTGTCAGTCCGGCCTTCTTGAGCGCCAGCTTGGTGGCCGGGATCGGACCTTCGCCCATGATCTCGTTGGGCACACCGGCAACGGCGTAGGAAACGATGCGGGCAATCGGCTTTTGACCCGCCTTCGCGGCCACGTCGGCAGCGGCCAGCACGAAGAAGGCTGCACCGTCGTTGATGCCGGAGGCATTTCCCGCCGTGACGGTGCCGTCCTTCTTGAAGGCCGGCTTCATTTTGGCCAGGGATTCCATGGTGGTGCTGGCCTTGCCGTGCTCATCGGTGTCAAACACGACGTCGCCCTTGCGCGTTTGCTGGACGATGGGGACGATCTGCGATTTGAAGCGTCCTTCGGCAATCGCAACCGCGGCACGACGCTGCGATTCGCAGGCAAAGGCGTCCTGGTCTTCGCGGCTGATGGCCCACTTGGTGGCGAGGTTTTCGGCCGTGATGCCCATGTGGCCCACGCCAAACGGATCGGTCAGCACCGCGACCATCATGTCGATGGCCTTGGCGTCGCCCATGCGGGCGCCGGAGCGCAGGGCCGGCATCATATAGCTGCCACGGGACATGACTTCGACGCCGCCACCGATGCCGTAGTCAAAGTCCCCCAGCATGATGTTCTGCGCTGCGGTCACGATGCCTTGCAGCCCGGAGGAACACAGGCGACTGACCTGCATGGCGATCGAATCCATGGGCAAACCCGCCTGGATGGAGGCTACGCGTGAGACATAGGCGTAACGGGAATCGGTCGGAATGCAGTGGCCCACCACGACATTGCCAATCGCTTGGGGATCAACCCCCGAGCGGGCGATGGCTTCCTTCATCACGATCCCGGCCAGTTCAGGCGGCTCCATGTTGGACAGGGATCCGCCGAATGCGCCAATGGCGGAACGGGCTGCGCTTAGAACTACCACTTCTTTTGTCATCTGAATGCTCCTAGGATAAAAATAATTGGCTGCCGGGTTGATCGAACCCCGCAGTCAAACATCGTAAACGCCCATGCTGACACAAGCCTTCACGGCATGACCAGCGCAGTTCCGCCACGAACGCCCCCGGGACTCATGGCTGAACTCGCTTTGCGCGCACCCAGCGGCATGACGGTGCGGCCATAGAGTTCATTCAGGATCTGCGCCAGCCCGCCATACATGGCCGATGCACCGCAGACGATGCCTTCGAAGCCTGCCAGGCGAATGACTTCTTCGTTGCCCGTGGCCTTGCCAAAGGCCAACATGAAGAACAGCAGGGACGCCGAGCCGAAGATGATCTGCAGGGTGCGGTTCAGCTTCAAAGTGCCGATGAACATGAAGGTCGTAAAGATTCCCCAGACCACCAGGTACGCGGCCATCGAAGACCCGCTGTCGGGCGCAAACCCGAGTTTGGGCAGGGCGCTGATCGCCACCAGGGTCAACCAGAAGCAGCCATAGGAGGTGAATGCTGTAGCACCAAAGGTGTTGCCGACCCGCCACTCTTGGATGCCCGCAATCAACTGCGCAATCCCGCCATAGAAGATGCCCATGGCCAGGACCATGCTGGTCATCGGGAAGAAGCCGGCGTTGTGAATATTCAGCAGTACCGTTGTCATGCCAAAACCAAGAAGACCAAGGGGCGCAGGGTTGGCAAGGGCGCCGTTCGATGCAGACATTGAAATACTTTCTGTTGAAGAGAGGGAGGGGGAAGCCGACGAAAACCGGCACATGGCAAGCATTTGCGCTGGAATGGTGACATCCGACTGTTGCAAAAATTCGGCGCAAATGTATCGAATGTTTGCACTGCGTTCTCGCCCGTCAATGTGTCCCTGCGGCACCTCGGCCGCAGCGTGCCCATCTGTCGCATCCACCGCCGGTGCGGCCCCGCTAAGCGGCGCAGGGCCCCGGCGCCGCGTTAAAGTAAAATTCTGGCTCTGCCGCAGCAGCGCTTCAGTCCAACGCCGATCCGTCTTGTTCCCGCCTTCCGATTTTTTCACTGGTTTTCCCTCCCCTATGTCTGTTACTTTGGCCGGCAATGCGCCGGGAGATCCTGCATCGTTTGAAATCAAAAGCAGCCAGTTGCCGCTGGTGGCGCTGCTCATCAAGACCGCCGACCAGGATCGTCTGGTGGCAGACTTGCTGCGGCAATTTGGCGCGGCCGGCGAAAGCCCCGAATTCTTCGACCACGACGCCCTGCTGCTTGATTTTTCGCCATTGGCTGCCGACGCGCCGTGGCCTGACATCGCCCCCCTGCTGAGCGTGTTACGCGAATGTCGCCTGGTGCCGGTGGCGGTGCGTGGTGCCAATCTGGATGGCTTGGCCGCGGCACGGGCGCTGGGTCTGGTCGAAGCCCCTGCTGATATGCTGCGCGTGCGCATTGCGCCCATCGAGCCGGAACCGGTGCCGACCCCAGCCAGCGAAGAAGTGCGCGAAGTGGTGCGCCAGGTGATCCGCGAAGTGCCGGGTCCGACCACCATGGTGGTGGACCGCCCCCTGCGCTCGGGACAAAAAATCTATGCCCGCGGTGCCGACCTGGTGGTGCTGGCCATGGTGAACCAGGGCGCCGAGGTGGTGGCCGACGGCAACATCCATGTCTACGCACCGCTGCGCGGCAAAGCCATGGCGGGTGCCAGCGGCAACACCAACGCGCGCATCTTCTCCCTGTGCCTGGAGCCTGAATTGATCTCCATAGCCGGCGTCTACCGCACCAGCGAACACCCGCTGGCGCCGGAAGTGCGCGGCAAGCCGGCGCAGGTGCGCTTGAGCAACGACGGCCAGGACAAGCTGCTGATTGAAGCGCTGAACACCTGAGCCCCGCGCCAGGACAGTTTGTCCGGCGCATTTGATTTTGAATTTATTGAAAGACATCTCGTTATGGCAAAAATCATTGTGGTGACTTCCGGCAAGGGCGGCGTGGGCAAGACCACCACCAGTGCCAGCTTCTCCGCGGGTCTGGCCCTGCGCGGCCACAAGACCGCGGTGATCGACTTCGACGTGGGCCTGCGCAACCTGGACCTGATCATGGGTTGCGAACGCCGCGTGGTCTATGACCTGATCAACGTGATCCACGGCGAGGCCAAGCTGACGCAGGCGCTGATCAAGGACAAGCAGTGCGACAACCTGTTCGTGCTTGCCGCCTCGCAAACACGCGACAAGGACGCCCTGACGCAGGACGGCGTGGCCAAGGTGCTGGCCGACCTGGCGGCCATGGACTTCGAGTACATCGTCTGCGACTCGCCCGCCGGCATCGAGACCGGCGCCCTCATGGCGATGCACTTCGCCGACGAAGCGCTGGTGGTGACCAACCCGGAAGTCTCTTCGGTGCGCGATTCCGACCGCATCCTGGGCATGCTGTCGAGCAAAACCAAGCGCGCCATTGAAGGCCTGGAGCCGATCAAGGAACATCTGCTGATCACGCGCTACAACCCGGCGCGCGTGGACCAGGGGCAGATGCTGTCGCTGGTCGACATCCAGGACATCCTGCGCATCAAGCTCATCGGCGTCATCCCCGAGAGCGAATCGGTGTTGCAGGCGTCCAACCAGGGCGTGCCGGCCGTGCACATGCAGGGCAGCGACGTGTCGGAGGCCTATAAGGACGTGATCGACCGCTTCCTGGGCGAGGAAAAACCCATGCGCTTCACCGATGCCCCGAAACAGGGCTTCCTGAAGCGACTCTTCGGTGGGAAATAAGGCCATGTCATTCTTCTCTTTTTTTGTTGGCGAAAAAAAGAAAACCGCCAGCGTCGCCAAGGAGCGGCTGCAGATCATCCTGGCGCACGAGCGCAGCGGGCGCAACGCGGCCGAGCCCGACTACCTGCCGGCTCTGCAGCGCGAGTTGGTGGCGGTGATCTGCAAGTACATCAAGATCAACCCAGATGACATCAAGGTGAACCTGGAGCGCCAGGACAATCTGGAAGTGCTCGAGGTGAAGATCGAGTTGCCCGACAAGCGCTGATTCAGCGCCGACGCGCAGACTGCACGCCGCCGACCTCGCGCACGATCGCCAGCACCTTGGCCAGGCGTGCGGCGTCGGTCACCTCCACAGTGAAGGTCATCCAGGCCGTGCCCTTGACGGACTGGGTCTGCACGCCGATGACGTTCATCTTTTCCTTGGTGAAAACTTCGGAAATGTCGCGCAGCAGGCCTTGCCGATCCTGCGCCTGCACAGCGACCTCCACCGGATAGACCGTGGCGCCCTGCGTCTTGGGCTTGCCCCACGCCACGTCGATCACGCGTTCGCCATTGCGCACCATGAGCTCGTGAAAATTGCTGCAATCGGCGCGGTGGATGCTCACACCCTTGCCGCGCGTGACAAAGCCGCGGATCTCGTCCGGCGGCGCGGGCCGGCAGCACTTGGCCAGCTGCGTGAGCAGCGAGTCAATGCCCACCACCAGCACGTCGCCCTTGGTCGCGTTGCCCTGCGAGCGCTCGGCCAGACGCTGGCGCTTGAGCGCCAGCATGTCGTCCTCGGACGGGTGGGCCTCGGCCGGGCGCAGCAGGGTCTCGATGGTGTGCAGCGAGAACTCGTCCTTGCCCACCAGTTCAAACAGTTCGTCGGCGCTCTTGAAGCCCAGCCGCACGGCCAGGTCGTCGAGCTTGAGCGCCGTCTTGCCCTCGCGCTGCAACAGCTTTTCCACCGCCTCGCGACCGCGCGCAATGGTCTCGTGCTGGGCCAGGGCGTTGAACCAGGCGCGCACCTTGGCGCGCGCCCGGTGGCTCACCAGAAAGCCCAGCTCGGCGTTGAGCCAGTCGCGCGACGGTCCCCCTTCCTTGGCGGCAATCACCTCCACGGTCTGGCCGTTCTTCAGCGGCGTGTTCAGCGGCACCATCACGCCGTCCAGCCGCGCGCCGCGGCAGCGGTGTCCCAGGCTGGAGTGCACGCTGTAGGCAAAATCCACCGTGGTCGCACCCTGGGGCAGCTCCACGATCGCCGCGTCCGGTGTGAGCACGTAGATGCGGTCGTCCAGCGCCGCGCGTACCCCGGTGCCGTCGGGCACGGCGGCCGAGCCGGACAGGTCGCGCTCCCAGGCCAGCAACTGGCGCAGCACGGCGATCTTGGCGTCGTACTCGCTGCTGGCCGAGACCCCGCTGTAGCCCTTGATGCCGGCCTCCTTGTAGGCCCAGTGCGCCGCCACGCCGTGCTCGGCATGGTCGTGCATGGACTGGGTGCGGATCTGGATTTCCACCGGCTGGCCGTCCTGATCACGCACCACGGTGTGCAGCGACTGGTAGCCGTTGGCCTTGGGCCGCGCAATGTAGTCGTCAAACTCTTGCGGCACCGGCACAAAGCGCGAATGCACCCAGCTCAGCACGCCATAGCAGTCGGCCACGCTGGGCACGACCACGCGCAGGGCGCGGATGTCGAACACCTGATCGAATGGCAGCGACTTGCCGCGCATCTTCTTCACGATGCTGTAGATGTGCTTGGGCCGGCCTTGCACCGTGGCCGTTATGCCATGCGCCTGCAATTCCTGCTGCAGGCCGGCTCGCAACTGCGCCACATGGGCTTCACGACCGATGCGCTTCTCATCCAGTAGCCGAGCCACCTGACGGTAGGTGTCGGGCTCGAGAAAGCGAAACGCCAGGTCTTCCATCTCCCACTTGATTTCCCAGATGCCCAGCCGGTTCGCCAGCTGCGAGAACACCTGCAGCGACTCCTGTGCCATGGCCTGCGGCATGACTTTTTTGCTGGCGGCAAAGTAGCGCAAGGTCTGCAGTCTGGACGCCAGGCGCAGCAGCACCACGCGCAGGTCGCGGGAAAACGCCAGCAGCATCTTGCGCACGTTTTCCGTCTGCGCCGCGGGCGAGGCGGCGGTGCGCCCGCCGGCGGCGGCACCGGCCTGGGCCTGACGCGCCTGGCGCTCCACCTGCACCAGCTTGGTGGTTTCCATGGCCAGCGCGGCGAAGTTTTCGCCAAAACTCTTGGCGATCACTTCCTGTGGCTTGTTCAGGTGCTCGCAGGCATAGACCAGGTAGCTGGCCGCCTGCATGGCTTCCGAGCCGCCGATCATCTGCAGGATCTCGGCCACGGCCTGGGCATGGTCCAGGGTGTTTTCGCCCGTGTCCAGAAGTTGGTCGCCGATCAACGGCTCGGCCAGGGCGCGCGCGCGCTCTAGGGCGCGGGGCTGCTCGGGCAAGCTGTGACCCGTGGCCGCAATCAGCCCGGCGACCTGGGAGCTGTCCTTTTGCGTTGCCGCAGAATCCGCCTTCAGGCTTTTCATCCGAGCAAAAACTTCGTGGCCGCCGCCACCTGATCGGCTGCGACAAAGGTGGGCGCGTGCCCCACGCCGGCAAATTCCACGATGCTGGCCTTGGGGCCGCGCTGCGTCATCTCATGCGCGGTCTGCGGCGTGAGCAGGTCGGACTGGGCGCCGCGCGCCACCAAGGTGCGCGCCGTGATCTGGTCATACAGCTGCCACAGCATGGCGTCCCCCTGCTCGGCCATCTTGCGCGTCATCTGCGCCACCGGCACGGCAATGGCCGGGTCGTAGTGCAGGGTGAAGCCACCGGGCACGGCCCGGACCATGGGACGAGACAGCGCCAGCCACTGCTCGGCGCTGTGCGGACCGAAGGTGGTGGACGAGGCCCACATGGCGTCGGCCGCATCCTGCAGGCTCAAGAAACGCCCGGTGTTGCCCAGGTACTGACCGATGCGCTGAATCGCCGCCCACTGCACGCTCGGGCCGACATCGTTGAGCAGCAGACGGCGCACCGGCGTGCTCAGGGGCAGGCCCGGCTGCCCCGCCACCACCATGCCGATGAGGCCACCCATGCTGGTGCCGACCCAGTCCAGGGTCTGGGGCTCGAGTTGTGCCAACAGCGCCAGCATGTCGGCCGCATAGTTGGGTATCTGGTAGCCCATGGGGTCTTTGAGCCAGTCGCTGTGGCCGCGCCCGACCACGTCCGGGCAGATCACGCGCAGCGGGTGTTTGGACTGCGCCACCAGGGCGCGCGCCAGCGTGTCGAAGTCACGCCCCTGGCGCGAAAGGCCATGGACGCACAGCACCACATGCGGGCAATTCGCGTCACCGGTGGCGTTCCACTCCCAATAAGCCATGCGGTGGCGCGGCGGGGTGACGCGCGTGCCGTCTGGCTGGGGTGCAGCTGCAGCGCCAAAATCAGGGCATCTTACGTAGTTCAGCGTAGGTTCAAGCATGGTGCAATGTCATTTTCGGATAATGGCATCGTAAGGCATGGCAAGCCTCCTATTCATCACCATCGGAGAATCAATATGCTCAAGGGAAAAACAGCGCTGGTCACCGGCTCCACCAGCGGCATCGGTCTGGGCATTGCCCAGGCGCTGGCCGCGCAGGGCGCCAACATCGTGCTCAACGGCTTTGGCGACGTGGAGGGGCCCAAGGCCAGCATCACGGCGCTGGGCGCCAAGGTGGCCTACCACGGTGCCGACATGAGTCGCCCGGCGGAGATCGAGGCGATGATGGCTTTTGCCGCAGCCGAGTTCGGCCGCGTCGACATCCTGGTAAACAACGCCGGCATCCAGCATGTGGCGCGGATCGAAAATTTCCCCGTGGAAAAATGGGATGCCATATTGGCCATCAACCTGTCCAGCGCCTTCCACGCCACGCGACTGGCCCTGCCCGCCATGCTGGCAGCCGACTGGGGCCGCATCATCAACGTGGCATCTGTGCACGGCCTCGTCGCTTCTGCCGAAAAGTCGGCCTACGTCACTGCCAAGCACGGGCTCGTGGGTCTGACCAAGGTCACCGCGCTGGAAAACGCCGTCAGCGGCGTGACCTGCAACGCCATCTGCCCAGGCTGGGTGTTGACCCCCCTGGTGCAAAAACAGGTCGATGCGAAAGCTGCCGCCCTGGGCATCTCCAACGAGGCCGCGAAGAAACAACTGCTCGGCGAGAAGGAACCGTCCATGCAGTTCACCACCCCCGAAGAGCTCGGCGCCCTCGCCGTCTTCTTCTGCTCCCCCGCCGGCAACAACATCCGAGGTGTGGCGTGGAATATGGATGGGGGGTGGGTGGCGCAGTAGCGCGGGGCGAGGGCCTCGCGCCTGCGCGGCTACAGGACCTTCACCCCCTGTACGCCACCCGCCGCCACGCCATCACCCCGCTGAGCACCAGGATGACGGTGAACACCACGAACGACCAGTTGGCCAGCGAGCCACCCAGAAAGGTCCAATCAATGGCCGTGCAGTCGCCGCTACCGCGGAAAATCATCGGGATGGCACGTTGCAGGGGGAAGGTCTCGATCATTCCGTAGAAGTCCCGACCGCAGGACGAAACCTCCGGCGGGTACCACTGCAAAAAGCTCTGCCGGGCTGCGGTATAGGCACCGCCCGCGGCGGCCAGCGCCATCAGCGCCACGCCCACCAGTTGCCGACCATTGCGCCCGCTCAGGCTGGTGAGCCCGGCAAAAACGGCGATCAGCAGCAAGGCATAGCGCTGCACGATGCACATGGGGCAAGGGTTAAGCCCCACGACGTGCTGCAGGTACAAGCCAAAGCCCAGCATGGCCACGCAGGCGGCACACAGCAGCATGAAGGCGCGGCGGGGCGTCGAATCCAGAAAAGTCAGCAACATCAAAATCCTTCGAAATTGGGCAACGGCGTGCTTTGCGCACCGTCAATCTACCTATTGTCTGTTGGTTGGTGGCGCTGCGTGGCGATTAGTTCCACGCGCGCAGCGATTCTTGCCGCCCGGCAGCGCCTGGAATACTTGCGCCGGACCGGACTGAACCGGCGGTCCGGACGCTCAGGCCGGCAGAAAACCTTCCACCGACAGGTAGCGTTCGCCAGTGTCGTAGTTGAAGCCCAGCACCGTGGCGCCCAGGGGAATTTCGGGCAGCTTCTGGGCGATCGCCGCCAGTGTGGCGCCCGAGGAAATCCCCACCAAAATGCCCTCCTCGGCGGCGCTGCGTCGTGCGTATTCGCGTGCCGGTTCGGCGTCCACCTGGATCACGCCGTCGAGCAACTCGACCTTGAGGTTCTTCGGGATGAAGCCCGCGCCAATGCCCTGGATCGGGTGCGGCGCCGGGGCGCCGCCGGAGATCACCGGCGAGGCAGAGGGCTCGACCGCATACACCTTGAGCTGCGGCCAGGCCGCCTTGAGCACCTGCGCGACGCCGCTCAGGTGGCCGCCGGTGCCGACGCCGGTGATGATGACGTCGATGCCGCCGGGGAAATCGGCCAGGATCTCCTGCGCCGTGGTGCGCACATGGACATCGATGTTGGCCGGGTTTTCGAACTGCTGTGGCACCCAGGCCCCGGGCGTGGCCGCGGCGAGCTCCTGGGCCCGTGCAATGGCCCCCTTCATGCCTTTTTCGCGCGGTGTCAGGTCGAAGCTGGCGCCGTAGGCGAGCATCAGGCGCCGGCGCTCGATCGACATGCTGTCGGGCATCACCAGGATGAGCTTGTAGCCCTTGACCGCGGCCACCAGCGCCAGACCTACACCGGTATTGCCCGAGGTGGGCTCGATGATGGTGGCGCCGGGCTTGAGTTCACCGCTGGCTTCCGCCGCCTCCACCATGGCCAGGGCGATCCGGTCCTTGATGGAGCCACCCGGGTTGCTGCGCTCGGACTTGATCCAAACCTGGTGCGTGCTGCCGAACAGGCGGTTGATGCGAACGTGGGGCGTGTTGCCAATGGTGGCGAGGATGGTGTCGGCTTTCATGCTGCAGCGATCTCCAAAAAACACCCATTGTGCCGCCCCCGGGTTTCCGCGCCAACGACAGAGTTTTTCTGTGCTTATGGCGCAATCGGCATAAGCCGCTGCTACAGTGACGCCCTTGCAAGTCCGCATCCATTCCGTTTATTAAGGCTCCCATGGCACGTACCGTCAACTGCATCAAACTCGGCCACGAGGCCGAAGGCATGGACTTCCCCCCCTACCCCGGCGAGCTGGGCAAGCGCATCTGGCAAAGCGTCAGCAAGGAGGCCTGGGCCGCCTGGCTGCGCCAGCAGACCATGCTGGTGAACGAAAACCGCCTGAACCTGGCCGACGCGCGGGCGCGCCAATACCTGGCGCGCCAGATGGAAAACCACTTCTTTGGCGACGGCGCCGACGCGGTGCAGGGCTACGTGCCGCCTGCCGCCTGAAACCCGTGGCCGAAGCGGTCGACTGGCAGGACCCGGCCGCACCGCGCAGCACCCGTTTCAACGACCGCTACGGCAGTTGCGCCGGCGCCCTGACGCAGGCGCGCCAGGTCTTCCTGCAGGGCTGCGGCCTGCCCCAAGCCTGGAGCGACCAGCCCCGCTGGACGGTGCTCGAGACCGGTTTCGGTCTGGGTGCGAATTTCCTGTCCACCTGGCAGGCCTGGGTCGATGACCCGCAGCGTCCCGCCCTGCTGCACTTTGTGTCGGTAGAGGCCCATCCTGTGAGCGCGGCCGACCTGCTGCGCAGCGCCACCGCCTACCCCGAACTGCTGCCGCTGGCGCGGCAACTGTGCGAGTTGTGGCAGGACTGGACACCGGGCTGGCACCGCCTGCGCTTTGCCCAGGGTCGGGTGCTGCTCACCCTGTGCGTGGGCGACGTCAAGGCCATGCTGCGCCAGGCCAATTTCTCCGCCGACGCCGTGTTCCTGGACGGGTTCTCGCCGCAACGCAACCCGGACATGTGGGACGCGTACACGCTCAAGGCGGTGGCGCGCCTGTGCCGCCGGGGCACGCGCCTGGCCACCTGGACCGTGGCGCGCGAGGTGCGGGACAGTCTCACCCAGTGCGGCTTCCTGGTGCAGATGGTGGCGGGTCTGCCGCCCAAGCGGGACCGGCTGGAAGCCAGCTTCGAGCCGGCGTGGGAACCGCGCAAACGCGTGCGCAATGAGCAGGACCACTGTGCCACCAAAAGCTGTCTGGTGATCGGTGCCGGTCTGGCGGGTGCGGCCGTGGCCGCCAGCCTGGCGCGACGCGGCTGCCAGGTCACGGTGCTGGACGCCGCAGCCGATCCGGCCGCAGGGGCCTCGGGCCTGCCCGCGGGTCTGGTGGTGCCGCATGTCTCGTCGGACGACAGCCTGTTGTCGCGCCTGTGCCGCGCCGGCGCACAGGCCACCTGGCAGCAGGTACAGGAGCTGCTGCGCGAAGGTGAGGACTACGCTCTGACCGGTGTGCGCGAGCGCTGCCTGGACGAGGGCGCTGTGGCGCCTGAACACTGGCACACCCGGGCCGGCTGGCTTAAACCGGCACAACTGGTGCGCGCCTTGCTGGCCCAGCCCGGCGTGCGCTTTCAGGGCCAATCCGACGTGCAGGATTTGCGCCGCCAAGGTGACGTGTGGCAGGCGCTGGACGAGGCCGGTCAGGTGCTGGCGCAGGCCAACCGCGTGGTGGTGTGCGCAGGTTTTGCCAGCCACGCCCTGCTGCAACAGGCGCTGGCGCTGCAGGCCTTGCGCGGACAACTGTCCTGGGGCTGGCGCGACACCGCCGACACGGCAAACTTTCCCGAGACACCGGTGAACGGCCGCGGCAACTTCATTCCGCAGGTTCCCACGGCACAAGGCATGGCCTGGTACCTGGGCTCGAGCTTTGCGCGCGACGACACCGATGCAAGACCCAAGGACGCCGACCACCTGGCCAATCTGGCCAGACTGCAAAGCCTGCTGCCCGAAACCGCACAGGCGCTTGCAGGCCAATTTCCCGGCGGCGCACTGGCCAATGTGCAGTCCTTTTGCGCGGTGCGCTGCAGTTCACCCGACCGGCTGCCGGTGCTCGGCCCCGTCGATGCAGCAGGTCAACCCGGCCTGTGGGTCAGCACCGCCATGGGTGCCAGGGGCTTGACCCTGGCCGTGCTGTGCGGCGAGTTGCTGGCGGCGCAATGGTTTGACGAGCCGGCACCGTTGGAAGACAAGCTGGCGCAGGCCATGTTTTCCGGCAGGCGAATTTTGCAGCCCCGGCCAGCGAAAGCATGATCCAATAGCTGCAAACAAAACAGGACGGACTGCAGCGTGGATCCTTCGCATTGACGCTGCACTGTGAACCGGCTATGGCCCCACCCAGCAACGCGCGCGGCAGATTCATCCTGCGGCTGAGAAACTCACTTTCCGCGCAACTCTACGGCGTGGTTGCTTGTCTGACCGTGGCGGCAGGGGCCACATTTTTCTGGGGCCACCTGGACAGTGAGGCCAGCGGCTTGCAACAGGTCCGCTTGCACGCGTCGACCCTGGCTCTGGCGTATTCGGAAAATCTCGAACGCACGATTGAACGCACCGATACGACCATGCTTCATCGGGGTGAAGAATGGCTGTTGGAGCCATTGAGTGTGCTTGGGGCCGGCGACCATTTGTCCGGCTTGCTGGAAGGTCAAAATTTTCAACTGGGCATCTTCGGTCCGGCCGGTGAGTTGCGCACAGACATCGGCCCCCTGGCACGCAAGGGTGCACTCAACTGCCCCATGTTTGCCGGTGCGGCATTGGTTGACGCCAGCCCGGACCGTCTGATACTGCACCCCGCAGGATCATCAATTCAGTTCATCCGCCCCATCTTCCAGCGGCAACAGTTGGCCGGCCTGGTCGTACTCTGCGTCGACGCGGCCTACCTGACGCGGTTTTCCAAGAGCATCGATCCTGCCAGCGGCACTGTGCTGGCGGTGCTGGGCCGCGACGGCAAACTCCTGGCGCAGTCGCAGGGTGGTCTGCCGGGTTTGCGGCCGGAAGTGCTGGCTCGTGCGGCAGCGGAGTCGCAAACCAGTTCGCAGTCCCCTTGGGCAGGGACCGTTTCGGATGACGAATCCGAACGCACGCTTGGCATCCACCGGATACCAAACTACGGCATCGCCGTTGTGGTCGGCGTGGACACCGCACGGCAAATGGCGCCGGATCGCACGCGCAAGCACATCGTCTTCATATTTGCTGCGCTGTTTCCCCTGCTCCTGGTGCTGGCGACGCGGATGATCCTGCAAAGTCTGGCGCGGCGCGTTGCATTGGAAAGAACCATGCGGGACAGCGAACGACTGGCGGCGAGTGTCTTCACGCATGCCCGAGAGGGCATCATCATCACCGACGTCAACGGCCACATCCTGGACGTGAACAGCACGTTCGCCCACATCACCGGTTTTCGCCGCGAAGAAGTGATGGGGCGCACACCAGCCATGTTGCAATCCGACCGGCATGGACCGGAATTTTATGCAGACATGCGCGCTGACCTCCTGAGCAAGGGCCACTGGAGCGGCGACATCTGGAGTCGGTGCCGCAGTGGTGAACTGTTTGCCGCGCTGCTGACCGTCAGTGCCGTGCGCGACGCGGTGAATGTGGCGCAGCACTTCGTCGCCCTGTTTACCGACATCACGGAGATCAAGGACCACCAGCGGCAGTTGGCGCATCTGGCCCACTATGACGCTCTGAGCAGTCTGCCCAACCGCGTGCTGCTGGCCGACCGGTTGCGCCAGGCCATGCTGCAATGCCAGCGCCGCAAGAAATTGCTGGCCGTGGCCTTTCTGGATCTGGATGGCTTCAAGGAGGTCAACGACCGGTATGGTCACGACGTTGGGGACGCCTTGCTGATCGCCTTGGCACACAAGCTGAAGGCGGCCTTGCGTGATGGCGACACGCTGGCGCGCATCGGCGGCGACGAATTTGTGGCAGTGATGACAGATCTGGATCACAGGGATGAGTGCTATTGCATTCTGGACCGCCTGCTGGGCGCGGCACACCAGCAAAACCTGGTTCAACAGAAGCAGGGCGTCGGTCAGCAGGAATTGCTGTTGCAGGTCTCCACCAGCATAGGCTTCACCTTTTATCCCCAGGAAGGCGTGGACGCAGACCAGCTGCTGCGCCAAGCCGACCAGGCGATGTACCAGGCCAAACAGGCGGGCAAGAATCGCTACCACCTGTTTGACCTGGCCTATGACACCGCGCTGAAAACGCAAACCGAAAGCATTCAACGCATTCGCCAGGCATTGGCCAACGACGAGCTTGTGCTTTTTTACCAGCCCAAGGTCAACATGACGTCGGGGCAGGTCATCGGGGCCGAGGCGCTGATTCGGTGGCTGCACCCCGAGCGCGGTTTGCTGGCCCCGGCACAGTTTCTGCCCATCATCGAAAACCACATCCTGGGTATCGCCCTGGGTGAATGGGTGATCGACACAGCGCTGCGCCAGATGACCCTGTGGCAGGCGCAGGGTCTGAGCCTGTGCGTCAGCGTCAACATCAGTTCACTGCACCTGCATCAGGAGATGTTTTCCCTGCGGCTTTCGGAATTGCTGGCGGCGCATCCCGCTGTGCACCCTGGTCAACTGGAACTCGAGATTCTGGAAACCAGTGCCATGGAAGACATGGCCAAAGTGACTGAAAACATCCGCCAATGCCATGCGCTGGGCGTTCATTTCGCGCTGGACGATTTCGGCACCGGCTATTCGTCCCTGACCTACCTGAAACGCCTGCCCGCTCAGACCTTGAAGATCGACCAGAGCTTCGTGCGCGACATGCTGGAGGACGCCGACGATCTGGCCATCGTGCAAAGCATCATTGGCCTGGCCCAGACCTTTCACCGGACCGTCATCGCCGAGGGCGTGGAAACGTCAGCGCACGGCGCCCAACTCATCAAGCTGGGCTGCCATCTGGCGCAGGGCTATGGCATTTCCAGGCCCATGCCGGCGGCCGATCTGCCTTCATGGGTGGCGCAGTGGCGCCCGGACTTCGCCTGAGCCCCGGCCGGATTGACGCAGCTCAGCGGGGGAACAGGGACTCCAGGCGCTGTACGATTTGCGACGCTCCACGACTGGCCACAAGTCGCTGCGACGCGTGCACCCGGGGTTCGCGGGGCAATGCCAGGGCCGCTGCAATGGCTTGCGTCAGCCCTTGGGCGCTCACCTTCTCCATGGGCACAGGACGTGGCGCCAGCCCAGCCAGGTAGAGCCGATGCGCGTGATGAAACTGGTCCAGCATCAGCGGCAAAACGACTTGGGGAACGCCAGCGCGCAAGGCCTGCGCTGTCGTGCCCGAGCCGCC
>CAIKVZ010000046.1 GCA_903830985.1 uncultured beta proteobacterium | reverse complement strand
GGTGATCAGGAATTTGTTCCACATGGGGGAAATGCCTCTGCGTGTTTGGGTGATTTCTGACGGTGGCTCGGGCTTTATGGCCAATGCGCCACCTATGCAATGCAAATTGATTCTGCCTTGCTGCGGTATACCCCAGGTTAAACCAGCTTGATTGTGTCCCCGGCAAAGGGCGATGCGGGCGCCACCAGGGATTCGCGCAAGGCCTTGGAATAGGAGATGCGTGCCGTCTGAAGAACAGCGGCCTGGGCCTGCAACCGGGCCAGTTCGTTGTCCACATATTGCAGGCTTTGCAGTTGCTGCTTGGCCGCGTCGGGGAGTGTGTCGGAGTCGTAGTCCTGACCGTCGATTTTGATGATGCTCATTTTGTGTTCCTTGTGTATGCGTTTCGTAGGGGCGTGAAAAAGGCCCCCGAAGGAGCCTTTTGAAGTCTAGCCAAGCGCTGTTCTCGTCGCCTGAAGCCTGGAGGGAAAGGAAGAAACTCCAGTCTCCAGGTTCGGAAAAGTTTGCTTGGTAAGGCTGTTTGGGGATTAAACCAAGGTGATAACGTCAACCACGGTTGCAGCTGTGGTCAGTGTGACCAAACCGGTCAACTGAACAACCGAGTCAACGCCGTCTGCAAACGTTGCAGTTGCGCTGTTGTCCACAACAATGTAAGTGTTGCCGTCGGTGAACTGGAACCAGTGCATCAGCGCATTAACGGAGCCATCAGCTGCATTCGCTGCATCCAGATAGTTGGCGAATGTCGCTGCGCCGCCCAATGTGATTTTGGCACCCAATGCAGCGTCGACCCTGGCACCAGTTGTCACAGCCGACAGATCGATCACGTCACCCGCAGTCAGACCAGTCACTGAAGTGTAGTAACCGGCAGCTGCCTGGATACCGCCGATGACGACGGTGTCAACACCAGTGGATGTCGTGTCGATGACATTCAGGCCAGTTGCAGCACCAACCGTCACGGAGTTGGCTGTTGTGCCGCCGCCGAGGTGGATGGTATTGGAGCCGGTGGTCACCACCACAGTGTCAATGCCCGTCCCGCCGGTGTAGGTGTTGTTACCGCTGGTGGCTTGGAAGATATTGGTTCCATTTCCTAGGTCAACGGTATTGTTACCACTCAGCAACTTAACTGTGTCTGCACCAGCACCACCAGTAATGGTGTTATTGCCAGTACCCGCAGCTGCACCTGTGTTGACCGTGTTGGTACCGTCACCCAGGGAGATCACGTTGGCCTTAGCGTTTGTGAAGACCAACACATCGGCGCCAGTGCCACCAACGTAGGTCGTCGCTGCAGCTACAGACGCCGTCCAGTTGATGGTATTCGCGCCCGCAGCTGAACCCGTAATGGCATTTGCAGCAGCCAATGCACCAGTTACCCAGGTCAAACCGCCGCCCGTCGCAGCAGCGTGATCAATGATCCCGCTGGCGTTCAGAGAAGTGATCGTCGTGTTGGTGTTGGTCAAAGTCAGAACGCCATCACCTGTGATGACGACAGACTTGGCGGCCGTATCAACCAGGGTCAGAGAGTCAACATTCACAGCGCCGGTCAGGTCGGTGTCGTTCAAGACGATGTTGACCGTTTCGACATTGCCAGCAGTCACAGAGCCGTAGGCCACGTTACCGACGTTGGTCAGCGTAAGGGTTGCCGAGTCAGTCGTCGAAGCAACGGCAGCACCCGTCATCGAGATGTCATAGGCTGTACCAGCACCGGTCAACACCAGGTTTGCACCCGTCGTCAGACCTGTCACTGTCAAGGCCGTAGCACCGGCGGTCGTGATGTAGTTGTAATTACCCAAGACATCAGCTGCAACTGTGTTTGTGGTTGGGCCAGTCAAGGTCAGGTGTTCAAAACCGCTAACCTTGCCGGCGAATGTTGCTGCGCCCGACAGAGTTGCTGCGTTTGCTGCAGTCAATGACAGCGTATCAGTACCGTTGCCACCGGTGATGACTGCTGTAGGAGCCGTGCCGCTCACATAGGTCAGTGTGTCATCACCATCACCCAGGGAAATAGCCTTGGTGCCAGCTGCAGTCGTCAACGTGTCAACACCCGTGCCACCTTCGTAAGTCGCCTTCGTAGCATCGATAGTGACGGTGACTGCGCCGGAAGTTCCAGATGCATTCACGTCCGTAACAGTTGCCAAGCCAGAAACGTCTGCAACCAATCCAGCAGAACCGGAAACTGCAACCGTCTTCAGTGCGCCCAAGCCGGCAGCCGAAGTCAGCGTCAGAACCTTGGTACCAGCAACCGTCAAGGCCGTAGCGCCGCCGAATGTGATGTTGGCCAGGGTAGAGGCGTTGTTGGCCGTCGTGACGTTCAAGGTCGTGTAGATGTCAGCATCGTCAAGGGTACCGCCGGTGACGCCATCCAATGTCAGACCCAGGGTCTTGTTGGTGGCAGTCGTCAGACCACTGTTGTCGATGGTGATATTGCTCGAGCCGTTGGTTGCGCTCAAGGTCGTCAGGGCATTGTCGTTGATATTCAACGTCGTGTAACCGCTGGCAGTCACAGTAGTGATCGTGCCTGCCTTGGTTGCGCTGGCGTAGTTCACGTCGGCCACAACAACGGAGCTGTTCACAACACCGGTCACGCCCGCGGCAGCCGTCGCAATCTTGGTAGCCGTTGCCGACACCGAGGTTGTGTTTGCCGTGCCGGTAACGCTTACTGCACCTGCCGTAATCGTGGCGGTAGCAGCGGTGCCGAGCAGGTTCTGGGTCACCGCAACTGTCGTGCCACCAGTCACGGTGATCGTGCCAGCCGTGTGGGTTGCACCAGTAGCCGATTCAGAACGTGTGATGGAAACCGCACCGGTCGGAGCGGTCGTCGCACCAACGGTGATCGTAGCCGTGTTGGCCGTCGCGCCCGTTTCGGTCACTGTGACGCTGGTACCGCCATTGATGCCGGTAACGGCGCCAGCAGTGGAGGATTCAGACACGGAAATCGCGCCTGCTGCGCCGGACAGTGTGACGGCAGCGCCAACTGCGATAACGCTTTGTGCCAAGCCGCCAGTTACGGAAACCGCGCCACCTGCCTTGGTGTTCGATGCCGTAACGTTTGTTGTCGTATCTGCAGTAACGGTGACAGCACCGGCAGCAGTGTTGGTGACGTTCAGTGAAGTTGTACCCCAGCCAGTGGAGTCAACAGTGACGCCAGCCAGCGAGTTCAGGTTGACGATTTCCATGCCTGTAACCTTCAGGCCCAGGATCGTTGTATCGATAGCCAGGGAGTCGGAAACAGTCAATGTGTCGCCAGCACCAGCGCCACCAGTCAGCACGTCAAATGCAGACAAAGCGCCAGAAGCACCCGCCGTGAACGTGTCGTCGCCCTTACCGCCGACGAAAGTGTCCGCATTGGTAGTGAGCGTAAACGACTGGGGTGCATACGTAGCTGGTACAGGAGCTGCAGCCAGAACCTGGGCAGCAGCGGCGGTAACAGCAGCAGCAGCGGTGGAAGCAACGCCCGAAGCAGCGACCACTGCAGCGGCAGCAGCAGCGTCGTCGGTCGTGACGGTCGTTGCGGCGGTGGCGGCGGCCAGGGCTGTGGCAGCAGCAACTTCAGCAGCGGCAGCGGTCGAAGCCGTTGCTGCAGTCGAAGCGGCCAGAGCGGCAGCGGTGATAGAAGCGTTGGCCAGAGCGAGTGAAGTCACAGCGGCAGCGGCGGTGGTTGCAGCTGTTCCGGCGGTCGCAGCAGCAGTGTTTGCAGCCGCGGCAGCGGTAGCAGCCGAATTGAAGGTCGTCAGCGCCGTAGCGGCTGTGGCTTCACGGGCAACTTCCAGGGCAGCAGCGGCGATGACAGCTTGCGCATCGGTTGCAACCTTGGCGTCCGCAGCGGCTGCGGTAGCGTTGGCAGCAGCGGCGGCTACAGCAACAGTCGCAGTTGCGTCGTCAGCCGTGGCAACCGTAGCGGCAGCCTTGGTAACAAAGTTGGCGGCAGCGGCGACGTCAGCAGCAGCAGCAGTGGTTGCAGCGGTGCCAGTCGCCAGGGCAGCCGTCAGGGCCGTCGTCACAGCGCCGTGTGCCGTGGTGGCAGCAGCTGCGGCAGTCGCGGCAGCAGCGTCGTCAGCCTTGGCAGCAGTATCCAGAGCCGTCTTGGCAACCACGGCAGCAGCGGTGGTTGGCACAGCGGCTGCGGCAACAACGGCAGCAGCCTGGTCGGCCAGCAAATGGGCGTTGGCCGTGTTGATGGCGTTTGCGTCGAAGGGCAGCGCTGCAATCGCAGCAGCCAGGGTGGCGGTGTCTGTCACAACCAGGGCCTTGGCAGCCGTATCGGCAGTGACAGCGGCAGCAGCAGCAGTCGTGGCAGCGGCCAGGGCAGCGGTGGTCGCAGCAGCGTCCGTCAGCGCAGCGGTGGCAGCAGCGGTAGCGGCAACGCCATCGGCAGCGGTGGCAGCGGCTTGTGCAGCGGTCAAGGCTGCAGCGGCGGTGTGGGCAGCGGCGTCGGCAACAACAGCAGCGGTGTGGGCTGTTGTGGAAGCGGTTGCAGCGGCTGCGGAAGCAGCGGCCAGTGCATCGGCGGGCGTGCCGACAACGGCAGGCGCGGTGTTGGCCGCATTGGAGCCGTATGTGAAGTCAGCCAATGCCTGGGCATTGTATGAGGTGGCAGCAACACCAAAGGTGGCGTCGCCTTCAAGGTTGGCCAGCAGATTGGTGGCGTTCAGGATGATCTGGCCGCGCGCTGCGGGGCCGTAACCTGTGAACAGCTGACCCAGTGCCGACAGCAGTGCAGCGTAAGAACCAGGCGCGGTCACCGTGGCGGCCGTGATGCCCAGGTTGTTCAGTACTTGCAGTGCCAAAGCGGAGTCGCTGGTGTTGGCAAAGCTGGCGGTCATGTTGGCGGCAAACGTAGCTGGGTTTGCGGTGGCCTGGGCGGTATAGATGTCCAGCAACGCATTGCTGGGAGCCATGCCATACAAGGCCTGGTACATGTGGACGGCTGTTGCGGATGCGCCGGTTACTTGAGATGCCATTTGGTCTTCCTTTGAAAGTTTAAAAAATGAAACTGGTTACGACGTAGCGCCCGACAGCTTGCCCACTTTTTCAAGATAGCAAGCAACCGAGCCCACCGACACCAAGTTTGCCCGGGCATTATTACATGGGTCACGAAACTCGCAAGCCCTCGCAATGGATGCCACATTGCCAACTTGATACCGACTGTAATGGCGGCCCCGCGGGCAAACAAGTGACGGGCGTCACAGGTTTTAACAAAAACCGCCTACCAGACCGCCCTCAGGCCGGCGTAGGCGCCCCAGCTTTGCTGCTGGAACAGCGGCAGGCTGCTGTCCTGGGCGGTTTTTTCCGCACCCAGCACCCATTGCGCGGTCTTGGCAAAGGGGTGCTGGTATTCGAGACGCACCACCCGCCGCCAGATGACACGTGTGCGCCCACTCTCCAAAAGGGCGCTGTAGCCACTGGAATCTTCCTGCTGGCTGTGCTCGTAATCAGCCAGCAGACGGCTGTTCCGCAGCATGCCCAGGGCCGGCATTCCTGGTGGGGTCAGCGCCGCCAGCGGCCAGATGGCGGCCAGGCGCAGGCTCGTCTGCTGCTGGTTGCCGCCGGCACGGGCGTTGTCGCTGGCGGCGTCGGTGCCGCCCTTGAGGGCCACCAGCCATTGCGCGCCCGAAGCCTGCTCGCACGATCCCGCGGCAGACAGGCCGCTGTAGCGTCCTGACAACAAAGCGTTGTCAAAGTAGTTTCTGCTCTGCCATTCCAGCCCGCCGCGCAACTGGCATGCGGCGTTGCCGACCGTTGCCCAAGGCCGCCCCCAACCCACCGCCGCGCCCACGGCCTGGTAGCGCGTTCCCGCCTGCGACCGAAGGCTTGACGCCGTCACGTTGGCGTAGCTGCCGCCCCAGACGGGGCTGGCGTCAAGATGGCTGCGCTCCAGCAGCAGGTCCAGCTGGGTGGAACCCGATTTTTCCACCGCCTGGCTGGCGCGGCTGCGCAGCGCGGCGCTGCCGTCCCAGCGCGCGCCGTCATTGGCCACGCGCTGCAGGTCCAGCTGGGCGTCAGCGCGCACATAGGCCCCGCCGTGCGCCAGGTAGCTGGTGTCCAGGGGCAGCACCAGCGTCTGCCCGGCCAGGGTCAGGCTCATGCTGCTCAGGTTGGGCGAACCCAGCAGGTTGCTGTCATAACCCAGGCGGCTGGCCAGCGTGATGCGCCGCTGCCAGCCCGCGGGTGCAGCCATGCCGGTAAGCGCAGACTTTTGCCGGGCAATCAGGGTGCGCAGATGGGCAGGCAGCTCCGGGTCGGCCAGCAGGTTGTCCAGCAGGCCCGTGGCCGAGGCCACGTCGCCCAGGGCTGCCATGGCCACGGCGTAGCTGAGCTGGGCATCTTTCAGGCCCGGTTCGAGCATGAGCGCGCGCTCCAGGTGGTCTGCCGCTTCCAGATAGCGGCCCTCCCGGTTCAGCAACTGGCCAAGCGTGGCCAGAAACAAGGGGTCTTTCTGGCAGACCGGCACGGCGTCCAGCAGGCGCTGCACGGCGGCGTCTGCGCCTTTCATATAGTCGGACTCGCTTTGCGCCTGCAGGGCGGCGCAATTGCCAGCGGTCTGGGCTTGGGCTGTTGTGGCGAGGCCGGCACAGGCAAGGATCGCCGCGATGGATTGCCACGTCGCTTGCGCTCCTCGCAATGACGGACTGCTGTGGACTCGGCGGGCCTTAGCTGTGGTGGGTTGTGGCAGCGGCAAGCGGATAAGCATAGATATGGTGCGGGACTCTCATGCCGTCGAGCAGAAAGATGCCCATGGACTCCAGGCCGGCGGCGCCCACTTGCGCGGCCAGGCCTTCGCCCAGAAGAATGGGGTGGGCCAGTTCGGCGGTCATTTCGACCAGGCGGCTGGCGATGGTCACGGTGCGGCCCATCACCATGTGGGTACGCCGGCTGGCCAGGCCAAAGGAGCCGGCCATGGCGGGTCCGGTCTCGGCGCCTATGCCCAGCGACAGGGGCTCGAGCCCGGCCGGCGCCGGGTCGGGCAGCACGCCCTGCATGGCCGCCAGCAGGTCGATGGCCGCACTCAGTGCGCGCTGCGCATGGTCGCTGCTGCTGGCAGCCTCACCTTCCGTGGCGCTGGGTTCGCCGTTCCAGACCGCCAGGATGGCGTCGCCCTGAAACGCTTCGATGACGCCGCCGTGGGCTTCGACCACCCGCGTGGCCACCGAGAAGAAGGCATGCAGCACGGCGGCGGCTTCTTCCGGCGGGCGCGCCTCGCAGTAGGCCGAGAAGTTGCGGATGTCGGCAAACAGCACCGACACCTGGTTGGTGCTGGCCTTGATGGCGCTGGACGGCGGCTGCAGCGCCAGCGACGCTGCCACGGCTGCGGGCAGGTAGCTCGACAGATGCGAATACAGGCGATCCCGGTCGACGCGGCTCTTGGCGTGCTCCAGTATGCCCATGGCCGAGCCGGTGAAGAAGATGAACAGCGCCGGGTCCAGCCAGCCCAGCCAGAGCGCGCCCTGGCTCAGCGCCAGCGCATGGCCCAGCCACAGCAGCAGCGCCCAGGCGCCGGCCACCAGCGGCAGCAGGGTCACGGAAAAGCGCTTGCGGTTGCGCGCCAGCAGCAGCAACAGCAGGGCACCGAGCCCGGCGGCCAGCACCTGGGCCGCAGCTTCGACGCGCGGCGTGTAGGGGGTGCGGCCATCGAGCAGCGCCGCGATCACCTGGGCGTGCACCTGCAGGCCCGCGCCGGCGCCGCCAAAGGGCGTGGCAATGGAATCGTTCAGGCCAAAGGCGCTGCTGCCCACCAGGGTCCAGGCATTGGCCAGCAAGCCCGCGGGAACGCGCCCGGCCAGCACGTCGGCGGCCGACAGGCTGATGAAGCTGTCGGGGTGCAGGCGCCAGGCCACACGCAGGTCGCCACGCTCGTCCAAGGGTATGGCCGCGGTGGGCAGGTCGGGGGCGGTGAGTTTCCAGGGTGGGTCAAACCAGCCGCTGCCGCGCTGCAGCGCCAGGCTGTGTTCACCCGAGCCGCGCATCAGCGCCGCCAGCGCCAGCGCAGGGTAAGACTTGCCGGCAAAGCAGATCACGGCGGGCTGGTGGCGCACAAAGCCGTCGCCCGCAATACGGGGCGTGATGTGGCCGGCGTCCTGTGGCGCCAGGGCGGCAAAGTTGGCCAGATAGCCCGCGGCCGTGGCAAAGGGCGCGGGGCAGGCCGGCCAGTCCAGCGCACCGGCCAGTTGCCCCACCGAAGGTTGGCCGCCCTGCTCCAGTGCAAACACCTGGGCCAGCACCGGGCGCTGCTGCTGCACGGCGGCGATCAAGGCGGCGTCGTCGCTGCGCGGGTCGGTAAAGACGATGTCAAAGATTTGCTGGCGTACCCCAGCGGCGGCCAATTGCTGCACCAGACGCGCCTGCGTGGCGCGTGGCCAGGGCCAGGGCCCGACTTCGCGCAGGCTGCGCTCGTCGATGTCCACAACGATCAGGCGGCGCTCATCCCGATGGTCTGCCGCCAGGCGCCACACCAGATCGCCGGCGCGCTCCTGCAACTGCTGCAGCATGGCCCCGGCGCCCAGATGCAAAGCCCCCCATGCGAGGAGCCCGAATACCAGGCTAAGGGCAAAAACGCCGTATCGGTTCAGCCACCGCGACCCATTTGACGCCAATCAGCGCCCCCACAGGGTGATGCCGCTCAGCTGTCCGGCAGCGATCGATTTGTCGAAAAAGTAGCCGGCCTCCTTGCCGTCCAGGCTGAGGGCGCCGCCGGTGAAGGCGTTGCCGCCCTGGCCTTGCAGCACGCCGTTGGGTTTGATCGCGCCGTTGGAGGTGAGGTTGTCGGTGCCCATGCGCGGGTTGGAGACATTGAGCTGGGTGGCGTAGGTGGCGCGGGCAAAGTCGACGCTGAGCGTGCCGT
Organism: uncultured beta proteobacterium; assembly: GCA_903830985.1. Lineage (GTDB taxonomy): Bacteria > Pseudomonadota > Gammaproteobacteria > Burkholderiales > Burkholderiaceae_C > CAIKVZ01. Next base: position 23,585 of record CAIKVZ010000046.1, on the reverse strand, counting down.
TGTCCACGTGCGCCGCTTCGGCCACGTCGCGCCCCCGGTCCGACCACACCAGTTGCGCCGCACCTCCGGCCAGGCGGAAGTTGGCCGAGGTGTCGGCCGTGGCCAGCAGGCCCGCGCTGTTGGCGGGCACATCGCGGTACAGACTGAAGTTGAAGTTGCCTACCGTGCCCTGGCGGCCGTTTTCCATGGCCTGGGCAAAGCTGCGGCTGATGGTGTCGCCGTCGGCTGCCACGGCGGCGAGCCGGGCCCAGGCCAGCTGCGTCACCACAGGCGGCGGCAGCACGACCGGCACAGGCACAGGCGCCACAACCACCACGGGCGGTGCGGGCACAGGTGCAGGGGCGACGACCACAGGTGGCGCGACCACGACCACTACGGGGGGAGCAACCACGGGCGGGGGCACGACCACCGGCGGCGGCACGACCACGGGCGGTGCAGCCTGAATCTGCTGCGCGGCGGACGCGGCCTGACTGACGACGACATCGGCGGCACGCGATTCACCCACCACCGATTTGTCGCCCGCAATGTCCACGCGGGTGGGGTCGGCCTTGATGGCGTAGTCCGGCCGGGGCGGGGCTTCTGCCATCACGGGACGGATGTGCTGCGCCAGCAGATCCACGGCCGGCACCAGTTGCGGGCTGGCCTGCTGGCGGCTGAGGGCCAGCATCTGGCCCTTCATGTCTTCGGTCAGCAGCTTCTCGCTGCCGTTGCGGCACGGGCCCAAGCTCGGCGTGCAGCCCGACAGGGGCGCCAGGATGATGGCGCCGGTGTAGACCGAGGCCAGGGTGTTGTTCACGTCCGACTTGACGACAAAGTCCGTGCCCTTGACGCCGATCGCCGCCACCGGCGTGTTCAGGCGAAAGCGCTCGCGCTCGGCCTCGCCCCAGGCGCCGGTGATGGAGCGCACCACGCCTTCATCCAGCCGGAACTTGATGGCGGTGAGTGCCTGCTGCTCACCGGCGCGGTGGTAGTTTTCCACCTGCAGCCGGCTCAAGGGGCGCACGCTCAGGCGGCCGCCGTCGACAAAACGCAAATGGATGTGACCACCGGCACCGGTCTCGATGCGGTCGCCTTCGCGGATGGCCGTGCCGTGGTCGGCCACGCGCACCGTACCGTCAACCGCAATGACCCGAACCTCGCCAATGACCAGAGTGGCCTCGCCCACGACGCCCGGGGTCGTTGCCGCCTGCGCTGTGCCGAGCAGGGCAACAAGCAGCGCAGCCAACGGGGTCAGGCGCAAAAATAGGGAAGATATGTTCATGGTGACACCTCGCGTAGGTTGGCCAATTTAGCATGGCCCGGAAATCGGTTCTGTGCCGTCAATCACAAGTTGGCTGAAACAGCAAGACGCTAAACTCGTCGGCAATGCCCGTCTCGCTTCAACTGCTCGCGCAATTTCCCTTGCTGCACCCGCTGGCGCGGGAAGCGCTGGAGCCGCTGGCAGCGCAGATGAGTCTGCGTTCGTTTGCGCGCCGCGCCATGGTGATTTCCAAGGACGCGCCAACGCAGGAGCTGGGCTTTCTGGTCGACGGGCGACTGCAGGGGGTTGATTTTACGGTGGACGGGCGCAGCGTGGGCCTGTACTTTGTAGAGCCCGGCGACTACTTTGGCGAGCTTTCGGTGGTGGACGGGCAGGCCGGTTCGGAATTCATCGTGGCCGCGGCCCGCTCCACCGTGGCCTTTCTGGACGCCCGTACGGCACGCGAGTTGATCTCCATGAACGCCGAACTCGCGGGCGCGGTGATGACGCGGCTGGCGCAGCGGGTGCGGGCCGTGATGGCGCAGCGCATGCTGTTGAGCCTGGCGAATCCGTTTCAAAGGCTGTGCGCGCAATTGCTGCAACTCGCGCTCACCGGCGCAGACGGACAGTCGGCCGTCGACCCGGTACCCACGCACCAGGAACTGGCCATCATGATCAACGCCAGCCGGGAAACGGTGACGCGCGCCTTCCAGTTGCTGTTCACGAACCTGATCCTGGTGCGCGAAGGCAACAAGCTGACCCTGGTGCGCCCCGACTACCTGAAGGACATCGTGCAGGGCCGCATCGATCCACCCAAGGCTTAAGATAGTCGGCTGCTTCACCCACCGACTCTTCCATTGCAAACCCTGTTGTCCTACCTGTTTCCCTGGCGCTACGCCGGCCTGATCCGGCAGTTTGCCCGGCGGGAATTCGACTCGCGCTACCGGCAGTCGCTGCTCGGTGTGGTGTGGGCCTTTCTCACACCGCTGCTGATGCTGGGGGTCTATACCCTGGTGTTCCGCTTTGTTTTCAAGCTGCGCTGGGGCGGCCTGGGTGATGAAAGCGACCTGGCTTTCGCGCTGCGCATGTACGCCGGGCTGTCGGTGTTCAACTTTTTTGCCGAGTGCGTGAACCGCTCGCCGCGCCTGGTGCTGGACCAGCCGCATCTGGTGAAGAAAGTGATCTTCCCGCTGGAGATCCTGTCCTGGGTGAACGTGGTTTCGGGGCTGGCCAATCTGGCCGTGTCGCTGCTGCTGCTGCTGATCTTTGGCGCCTGGGACCAATCCGGGCTGCACCTCACGATGCTGGCCCTGCCCCTGGTGTGGCTGCCACTGATACCGCTGTGCGTGGGCCTGGGCTGGCTGCTGGCGGCGATCGGCACCTATGTGCGTGATGTAAGCCAGGTGCTGGGCATGCTGATGAGTCTGCTGATGTTTCTGAGCCCGATCTTCTTCCCGGTGGAAGCGCTGCCGGTGTCGGTGCGGCCCTGGACGTTTCTCAATCCGCTGGCGCTGACGATCACGCAGACACGCCAGGTGCTGCTCGACGGCCAGTGGCCCAACTGGTCGGCATGGGCGCTGCAATTGCTCGGCTGCTGCTTTGTGGCGCTGCTGGGTGCAGCATTTTTTCGCGCAGCGCGCAAAGGTTTTGCCGATGTCGTCTGACTACGCCATCGATGCGCGCAATCTGGGCAAGTGCTACAGCCTGTATGAACGGCCAGGCGACCGGCTCAAGCAACTGCTGTGGGGTCGCTGGTGGCAACCCAAGACGCCGTACTTCAGGGATTTCTGGGCGCTCAAGGACGTGAACTTTGCCATCAAGCCCGGCGAGGTGGTGGGCATCGTGGGGCGCAACGGCGCGGGCAAGTCAACGCTGCTGCAGATGGTGTGCGGAACCCTGCAGGCCAGCACCGGCGAGCTGCAGGTCAAGGGCCGCGTGGCGGCGCTGCTGGAGCTGGGTGCGGGTTTCAACCCGGACTTCACGGGCATCGAAAACATCTACATGAACGCTGCCATCCTTGGCCTGAGCCCGGCCCAGGTGGACGAGCGAATGGCGGAAATCCTGGCCTTTGCCGATATCGGTGACTTCATTCGCCAGCCGGTCAAGACCTATTCCAGCGGCATGTTCATGCGCCTGGCGTTTGCCGTGGCGACCAGCGTGGAGCCCGACATTCTGGTGATCGACGAGGCCCTGTCCGTGGGCGACGGTGCCTTTGCGCGCAAGTCGTTCGACCGCATCATGCGCATGAAGGACGCGGGCAAGACCATCCTGTTTTGCTCGCATTCGATGTACCAGGTGGAAGCGCTGTGTTCGCGCGCCTTGTGGATCGAAGGCGGCAAGCTGCGCATGATCGGCTCGGCCGCCGCCGTGACCAGCGCCTACCAGACGAGTCTGAACGCCAGCATTCCGGTGGCGGCCAGCGCGCTGGGCGAGACTGCGAGCACAAGCTTGACGGCGCCCGCCGGCACGGGCCGGATCAACCGGGTCTATGGCACGGTCCACGGGCTCAATGGGCGCGAGTTCGATCTGGTATCGGGCGAGACCGATCTGCAGATCAGCATCGAGTTCTCCATCGACCCGGGCCTGCCCACGCCCAGCGTGGCCTTTGGTTTTTCGGACGCCAACAACCTCACGGTGGGCAGCGTGCTGTCGGCCAACGACCAGGTCAAGTTGGACATCGATGCCGACGGCCATGGCACCGCCGTGCTGCTGCTGCCCAGGTTCCCCCTGCTCAAGGGACGCTACACCGTGACGGGTTTTTTGCTGTGCGAGAACGCGCTGCACCTGTATGAGCAGGTTGACGCGGTGCTGATTCTGAACGTGACGCAAAAGGGCCGGGAGCAGGGTCTGGTCAAGCTGCCGCACGAGTGGTTGGCATGAGTGCGCTGCCGCTCAATTCAGCGTCGTCCACGCTGACCGTGGGTGGCGTTGAGCTGACGCGGCGCGACATCGGCAGCGCCGACCGTGATGCGGTGCTGGGTCTGCATACGCTGGTGTTCGGCCCGGAGGTCGACGCCGCCTGGTACGCCTGGAAGTACGGTCAGGCGGCGGCACAGGGCCAGGGGCAGGCTGCGGGCCTGTGGCACGGCGGTGAACTCATCGCCTACTGCGGCGGCCTGCCGCGCACGCTGTGGCAACACGGCCAGAGCCTGCGGGGCTTGCAGATCGGCGACGTGATGGTGCACCCGGCATGGCGCGGCATCTTGACGCGACGCGGTCCGTTCCATCATGTCTCGCAGGGCTTTTACGACAGCCGTTTGGGGGCGGCTCCGCAGCGTCCCTTCCAGCTGGGTTATGGATTTCCCAGCGCCCGGCATTTGCGCCTCGCGGTGCTGCAAGGACTGCTGAGCGACGCCGGCGTGGTGGAGACGCTGCACTGGGACCTCGGCACCGAAGCCGCCCTGCCCTGGCATTGGCGCTGGCAGGACTTGGCGCCGTCCGCTCAAGGCTTCGATCGCTGCGTGAATCACGCCTGGAGGGCCATGCAAAAGGGCTCCGGGCGTTTCATGCTGGGGCAACGCGACGCGGCCTATCTGCGCTGGCGCTATGTGGACCGCCCGGCCGCGCTGGGCAGTGCCGGCACGGTGCCGCGCTACCGTTTTTTTGCCTTGCGGCGTCCCTGGCCCGGCGGCCTCGGCGGTGTGGCGGTGATGGACTTGCGTTCGACATCGGCGCACTGGCTGGACTGGGTCGGGCCGACGGACCTGTTGCCACTGGCCAGCCGCGCCTGCCGACTTCAGGCCCTGTCCTCCGGCGCGGTGGAGCTGACCACTTGGGCCAGTGCCGCTGTGGCGCGGCAACTGGAAGGCACGGGAATCACGCGGCGCGAAGTGTGCGCCGGCCTTGGCATGCCGGTGCGCTCCGATCTGGATCCCAAGGAAGCCACTCGGGTTCCTTGGTGGTTGATGGGCGGGGACACCGACTTCCTATGAGCCAACGCCAAGCCGTCAGGTTGAGCTTTGTCAGCTGCGCCAACCAGTTGTCGGTGCTGGGCCAGCGCCTGCTGGCCTCACCCTGCCTGGGGCCGGGAGGGCCGGCCCTGGCGGTGCACTTCAATCTGACCTCGGCGGCGCAGGGTTTCAACGACGCCATGGCGGCAGCGCTTTGCGGCTGCGCCGACAACAGCTGGCTGGTGTGGGTGCATCAGGACGTTTATCTCCCCGAGGGTTGGGACGAAACCTTTTGTGCGGCATTGGCACAGGCGCAGGTGCTGTTCCCCCAATTGGCCGTGGCCGGCGTGTATGGCTTGACGGGCTCGGGGGACGCGGCCCGACGCGCCGGCCACGTGCTGGACCGTGGCCAAATGCTGCGCGAGCCCATGCCCCTGCCCTGCCTGGTGGACAGCCTGGACGAACTGCTTTTTGCCGTGCGCGTGGACGCCGGGCTGAGGCTCGACCCGGCGCTGGGCTTTGACTTCTACGCCACCGATCTGGTGCTGCAGGCGCAGGCCGCGGGCTGGCAATGCGCCGTGCTCGACGCCTGCTGTGAGCACTGGTCGGACACGCCGGCGAGCGGCGCCATCGCGCCCCGGGTGGTGCAGCGGATCAAAGGCAGCGCGGCGGTATTTGAGCGCAAGTGGGCACAGCACCTGCCCATCAGCACGCCGTGCTTCAACATCGCCAAGGCGGGCGACGTGGCGGCCTTCATCGACTCCATCGTGACGGCCGCGCCATGAAAGAGAAGTTTCTCGTCTGGTGCCGCAGCTCAATTTGGCGCGCTGTGCGACTGGCGCACCACGCCGACTTCGCCTGGTTCCTGCCCTTCATCGCACGCCTTCCGCTGCCCCTGGCTTACGCCTTGGCGCGCCTGCGCGGCCGGGTGAACGCGGCGACGGGTCGCGACTGGCGCTCCGTGGCCCTGGGCTTTCGGCACATTCGCCGCCAGAGCCTGACGGGCTACGCCATGCTCCCCGGCAGTCACACGGAAATCGGGCGACTGCAATGGTGTGGACAGCGTTTTAAAACCGAAGCCCGCGACGAGTTCGAAGCCTGGCTGGTGGCGGCTCGGCGGCTGGATGAACTGCAGTGCCAATTCATTCCGGCGGATGCGGCCCTGAAGTGCACCAAACGGCCGCGCGGTCTGGTCTTGCTGACACCCCACTTCGACAGCTTCTACCTGGGCATTGCATTTCTGGCACAGGCCACGGGGGATCGCTTCAACTCGATGTCGTCGGCGGTGGCGCGCGATCCGCGTGTCGACCCTGCGGTCAGCCGACACTTCGACAGCAAGTACCGCGGGCTCGAGCGTTACCTGAACGGCGGCAAGGTGCTGGACATGGAACTGGGCCTGCGGCCTTTTTACCGCATGCTGGAGCACCACGACACGCTGGTGGTGCTGGCCGACGCGCCGGTGCTGCCCCATGGCGCGGCCATGACGGTGGACTTTTTGGGCGCACAACGCCAGATCGCTGCCGGCGCCCTGCGCCTGGCCCAACGCAACGATTGCGACCTGGGGGGCTATGTCTGCCTGTGCACAGGGCCCGGGCGTTACACGCTGGAACTGTGCGAGATAGGGTCTGCCAACGATCCGGCAACCGTGGCTCGGATCTACCAATTTTTCAGCGACCACATCCTGGCCGAACCCGGACGCTGGTGGGCCGCCGACCTGTTGCCGGCCATGCCGCCAGTCCAACCCGAACCGGCCCCGGAAAGCGTCTGAATGGCCGCCGTGTCGATCGACATTGCCATCGTGAATTACCGGGGCGCGGCGGACACGCTGCAAGCCCTGGCGCGTCTGGCGAATTGGCCGCACGGCACGGTCTGGCTGGTGGACAACAGCGCACACGAGGTGGACATGGCCGCCGACGCCGCCTGCCTGCGTGAGGCCAGCGCTGCCATGCCGTCGGTGCGCCTGCTGACGCCGGGCGACAACCTGGGGTTTGGGCGCGCCTGCAACCTGGCGTTCGCGCAATCGCATTCGGAGTTTTTTTTGCTGCTGAACCCGGACGCACGCATCGCCATGGACGATGTGCTGCTGTTGTCCCAGGCACTGCAGGCGCAGCCCCGGCTGGGCGCCGTGTCGCCCAAGATCTACTGGAACGAACAGCGCAGTTTTTTGCTCCCTGCCGCCTTCGGTCAGAGCCCCCGGCACAGCCTCGGCCTGGCGCTGGCCTCGCGCTTGCCGCGTGCCACCAAGTGGGCGGCAGGTCGTGCGCTGACACAGGCAATGCGCCAGATGGCAGGCAGCGAGACCTTTGACGTGGACTTTCTGGCCGGCGCGGTGCTGCTGCTGCGGCGCGCGGCCGTGCTGTCATCGGGCGGTCTCTTCGACCCGGACTACTTCATGTTCTTTGAGGATTCCGATCTGTCGCTGCGTCTGCGCCGCGCCGGCCACGGCCTGGCCATGGCGCCGGCGGCCAGCGCGGTCCACGAGTACCGGCACAAGGCCTTCAAGGGCGGCCTGATGGCGCAGAGCCAGCAGCAGTACTTTGCCAAGCAATTCCCCGGCTTTTACCGATGGTCGGGCCAGTTGTCGCGCCTGGGGGCACTGGCGCGTCCGGTGGTGCCAGGTGCATGGTTCAGTTCATTGCCATACCCTATCACCAGCGCGCAGCAATTCGCGCAGCGCACGAACGGTGCCAAGGTGCTGGCCTTCAGCCCGTCGATGCTGATGATGCCGGCGATATTTAGGCCGTCGTTGGCCCAGGCGCGCGGCTTCGATGACGATGAATGGGCGCTGCTGGAACCCGCTGCCTACACCGCGCTGATCCAGGCGGCCGGCGCGGCGCCGCAATGGATTTACTTCGAGCGCGCCAGCAGCGATTGACTGAGGCCGCGGCCGTAGTTGCGCAGCGGTTTTTCTATCCCGTGGTGGGCCAACCAGGCCAGCAGCAGTGTCAGTCCCGTGCACAGCAACAGCGCAAGCCCGCCGGCCGTGCCGGGCAACAAGCGCGCCAGGATCTGGGGCGCGGCGTTGTGCAACAGGTAGACGCCGTAGCTGAGTTCGCCCATGAGCAGCAGCGTCGGGGTGAGCCGGGACGGGCCAGTGGACCACCCCTGAGGACCGGCCAGCACGCTCACCAGCAGCGCATAGCCCAGGGCCGCGCCCAGGCCGATGTTGCCACCGACCCACAGCGGCGCGGTCTGCGCAACGCCATTGACCGCCGCCACAAAGTGAAGGTAGAGCGCGGCCGTGCCCGCCAGCACCAGCACTCCCAGCAAGAGCCTCAACCACTTCGCGCCGCCCTTGGCCAGCACACAGGCCATGGAACCCAGCATGAACTCCACCAGCAAGCCCGGCAGGTGCACGGTGGCAATGACGCGCGGGGTGACGCCCTCGTTGGGGACTGCCGCCGCCACCAGCAGCAAGTGCATGGCCGCTGCCAGCAACAGCAGGCCGAGCCAGCGCCAGCGCGCTGCGCCCCACGCGAGCAGCGGCAACAACAGGTAATACTCGACTTCAGGCGGCAGGCTCCAGAAGGCGGCGTTGTAGTAGCCGGCCACGGCCAGCGACGTGAGCGTGTGGCCCATGACCAGGTGCGCGCCAAAGTGATCCCAGGCGCTGGCCGCCGGCTGGTGCAGCGCCACGTACAGCAGCAGCGCGCACAGGTACAGCGGATAAAGCCTGAAAAAACGCCGGATCAGGTGCGCCGCCAGGGCCAGCGGCTTGCCCAGCAGGTAGGGCGCAAAGACATAGCCGCTGAGCACAAAGAACAGGTCCACGCCCGTGCTGGCAAAGCCCCACAGCCCCGGCTGTGCCGTCAGCATGAAGGTGTAGTGGGTGACCAGCACCATGAGCGCGGCCACACCGCGCAAGCCTTCGATGGCCGGATCGGCCGTGGAAAATGCGTCTGTGCCAGTGTGAGCGGGGGATTGCATGGCTGCGGATTGTGGCACCCCGGTCCGTACAATCGCCCGTCAACCCAATTAATACATGCCTGATTCTGTCGCCGTCGTCATCCCCTGCTATCGCGTCAAGAGCCACATTCTGGGTGTACTCGCGCAGATCGGCCCCGAGGTCGATCTGGTTTTCGTCATTGACGACGCCTGCCCCGAGGATTCGGGTGCGCTGGTGCAGATGCAATGCAGCGACCCGCGCGTCAAGGTGCTGCACCATGCGGTGAACCAGGGTGTGGGCGCCGCCGTCATGACCGGCTACCGGGCGGCCATCGACGCGGGCGCGCAGGTCATCGTGAAGGTCGATGGCGACGGGCAGATGGATCCGGCGCTGATTGCCCACTTCGTCGCGCCCATCCTAAAGGGCCAGGCCGATTACACCAAGGGCAACCGGTTTTATGATTTGACGCACATCAGCCAGATGCCGGCCGTGCGCCTGCTGGGCAATGCGGTGCTGTCGTTCATGGCCAAGCTGTCCACTGGCTACTGGAACCTGTTTGATCCGACCAACGGCTACACGGCCATCCATGCCAAGGTGGCCCGGCGCATCGCGTTTGACAAAGTGAGCCAGCGCTACTTCTTTGAGACCGACATGCTGTTTCGCCTGAACATCATCCGCGCCGTGGTGGTGGACATCCCCATGGATGCGTCTTACGGCAGCGAAACCAGCAGCCTGAAAATCAGCCGCATCGTCGGCGAATTTCTGGTGAAGCATCTGCGCAACTTCGGCAAGCGTGTTTTTTACAACTATTTTTTGCGCGACATGACGGTGGCGTCCCTGGAGTTGCTGCTGGGTTTGGGCGCATTGACGTTTGGCGTGGTGTTCGGCGGCGTGCATTGGCTGCATGGCCTGGCCACCGATCTGCCCACGCCGCTGGGAACCATCATGCTGGCGGCGCTGCCCACGATGCTGGGTCTGCAAATGCTGCTGGCGTTTGTGTCCTTCGACGTGGCCAATGTGCCGCGGCGACCGATTCATGTCGACCTGCCAGGCTAGACATCACGAGAAAAAAACTTTGTCATTCCAACATTTCACATTCACGATTCTGACGGTGCTGGCGCTGTCTGCCGGGCAGATACTGTTCAAGCTCGCCGCGCGTGGCCTGGCTGGCACGGGGCCCATGCTGCAGCAGATCATGGTGAATTACTACCTCTGGGTGGCTTTGGCCGTCTACGGTGTGGCAACGATATTCTGGATCGGCCTGCTGCGCCACATCCCGCTCAACGTGGCCTACCCGTTTGTCGCGCTGGCTTTTTTCTTTGTGCCGATTCTGGGCTACTGGATTCTGGATGAGCCACTGCGCTGGCAAAGCCTGGTGGGGGCGCTGGTGATCATGGTGGGCGTGTGGATTTCGGTAGGACTGGAATGACACGGCCGCTGGGCTGGCAGCTGCCTTCAAGCACCTTCCACACCGTGCTGTGGACCATCGCTTTGCTGGTCGCGGCGGGGATTTCCGCGTTGATTCCGCCCATGGCGTCGCCCGACGAAATGACCCATATCACCCGCGCCTACCTGATATCGCAAGGCACTGTGCTGATGCAACCCCCAGGTGAAGGATTGCCGCAGGACGCCGGCATCAGCGCGAGGGTCAAGGCGTTTTTCAGCCCAACACGTGTCGGTGGCATGGTGGACAAGCGGCTCAACGATTTTGTCGACGTGCATTCGTTTTTGATCGCCCACAAAGACAGGATAGTCACGCCGGTAGAGCAAAAACAGTTGAACAGTTATGGCTGGACGGACGCCAAGAGCTTCTATGGCATGCAGGGAACCGGCTATTATTTTCCGGCGATCTACGCCCCTCAGGCCTTGGCGCTCGCGATCGGGCAAGGACTGGATCTGAACCTTGCGCACTCCTATCAGTTGGTACGCGGCCTGACCTTGCTGGCATGCTTTGCCATGCTGTGGCTGGCTTTCAAACTGGTGCCACCCAACCCCTGGGTCGCGGCCATACTGCTGCTGCCGATGAGCGTTTTTCAGCTGCTGTCACCGACGTTGGACGGCTTGACGACTTCACTGGCAGTGCTGACAGTCAGCCTCTTTCTCACGGCTGTGGCTCCGGTGAGCAGGAGTTCCGCGACCGTGTCTTGGGGTCTGGCCCTGTGCCTTTTCCTGCTGGCGACCAGCCGGACCCATTTGCTGCCCTTGCTGGCATTGCCCTTTTTCGTGGCATGGCAGCGCCAATCCCGCAGGGACTTTTATTTGGGGTGTGGTGTCGCCGCGGGCGCCATTGCGTGGACCTTGTTTGCCTTGATGACCACCAGTGATTTGCGCATAGTTCGGCACCTGACAACCACGCAGTTGCTGCTGTTTTACGCTGCTGACCCGCTGGCTTTTTTCCGGGTCGTTTGGGCCACGCTGGTTGACCAGTTCGAATTCTTCAAGTTGTCATTCATCGGCCTTCTGGGTTGGCTGGACACACGTCTGCCACTGGCCTACTACCCCATCCTCTGGCAAGGACTGGGCTTGTGCGCGCTGGCCTCAGTTTCGCTCGCATCGCTGCGGGAGGATTGGCGGGCCCGCTTGCTGCTGCTGTTGCTGGCACTGGCCAGCGTGGCGCTGATCTTTCTGGCGTTGTTGGTGACCTGGACGCCGCACCCGGCGACCATGGTGCTGGGGGTGCAGGGACGCTATTTTGTGGTTCCGGCAATCCTGCTGGGCTATGTGGTAAGCGGTACGCCAACGCCGCAGTCCACGCTTCGCCGCTCGTTTTCCGGCTTGGTTCTGGCGGGGTTTGCGTATTACGCACTGAGTTCGCTGACCATGGCTTTGGTTGAGCGTTACCACTGAAGCAGTGGCAGGTCCGGCCAGCGTGATGAACCCGTTTGCACAGAACATCTCCACGAAAAAGGTCAACGCCTGCTTGTGGCTTTTGGCACTTTTGGTGGCAGCGTGGCTTTCAAGCCTGATTCCGCCGATGCAGTCGCCGGACGAGATGAGCCACATCGAACGGGCCTACCTGATCTCGCAAGGCCAATGGTTGCTGCAGCCCATGCCGGCAGACCTGCCTGAGGCGCGTTCCAGCCCCGAGGTCGCAGCCTTTGTCGAACGCGCCCGCCAGCAGGGAGGGCGCATCGGTGGCATGGTGGATTTGGGCCTGCTGGCCTATGTCGACGCCCACATGGACGTGATTCGACATTCGGACAAACGTTTTTCGCCGGCCGAACGCGAGGCCATTGCCAAGCTTGAATGGACCGGCAAGAAGCGCTACTTCCCCTTGCCGGGTACGGGTTATTACTTTCCCGCGGTCTATGTGCCGCAGGCAATGGGGCTGGCGCTGGGGCAGTCGTTCAACATGAGCCTGCAGCATTCGTATCTGTTGGCCAGGGCGCTGACGCTGCTGGCATGCTTTGGCCTGCTGCGACTCGCCTTTCGTGTGTTGAAGCCCAACCCCATGGTGCTGGCGCTGCTGCTGCTCCCGATGAGCGTCTTTCAAATGCTGTCGCCCACGATTGATGGCCTGACGACGTCACTGGCGGTGCTGGCGCTCAGCCTGTTCATGAAGGCCGCGGAGAGCCAGCGGCCGACCTCTGCCACCAGTGCATGGGGACTGGCAGCATGCATTTTTTGCCTGACGACCAGTCGTACGCAATTACTGCCACTGCTGGCATTGCCGATCTTTCTGGCCTGGCAGGGGCGCTCGCGTCGGGATGGGTGGTTGGCCTGTGGCGTCGTTCTGGGTGCGCTTGGCTGGACCTTGTTTGCGCTGCAAACCACCAGCGATCCGCGCTTGGTGCGCAGCCATGGCACGACAGAGTTGCTGCGTTTTTATGCCGCAGATCCGGCTGCATTCTTCCGTGTGGTGTACGCGTCCTTGACCGACCCCGAACTGAGCGCCTTCTACAAAGACACATTCATCGGCGTCCTGGGCTGGCTGGACACCCGGCTTCCAGCGTATTTTTATCCGGTGCTCTGGGCGGGCCTCGGCCTGAGCGCCCTGGCTGCTGTTGCGACGCAGCGCCTGCGCCAGGACTGGCAGCCGCGGTTGCTGCTGGCAGCGATGGCGGCAGCCAGCATGGGACTGACCTTCCTGGCTTTGTTGGTGACCTGGACACCGCATCCGGCGCACTTGATACAAGGGGTCCAGGGACGCTACTTCATCGTTCCCATGATCACGCTCGGCTATGCCTTGAGCGGCTTCCCGACGCCAACAGGCACCCGGCGCCGCTGGCTTGCGGGTCTGGTTCTCTGCGGGTTTTCTGTGGCGAGCCTGTCGGCGCTGACGATGACGTTGCTCAGTCGTTATCATTGAGCGCTTTGGTTCTGCACGGCAGCGCCGTCACTTATCCTCCCTCCTGGCCCCCCCCTTTGGAACCCGATCTCATCCCCTACAGCGCCAGCACTGATTTGTCGGCCCTGGCCGCTTTGGTACTGGCACCCCACCCGGACGACGAGGTCTTTGGTTGCGCTGGCGCCATTGCCGGTCACGTGCGCGCGGGTGTGCCGGTGCAGGTGGTGATTCTGACGGACGGCGGCGGCGGCGGCGACACCGCGACGCGTGAAGCAGAAAGCCGGGCGGCGGCCGTACTGCTGGGCTATGGACAGCCCGAGTTCTGGAATCTGCCGGACCGCGGCCTGCTTTATTCGGAAGAATTGGTGCAGCGCATCGTGCGCCGCATCGAGGAATGCGGCGCGGACCTGGTGTATGCCCCGTCACCCTGGGAGGTGCATCCCGACCATCGACAGGCCAGCAGGCTCGCCATGGAAGCCGTGCGCCGCAGTGGCAACAGCGTGCGCCTGGCGTTTTACGAGGTGGGTGCGCCACTGCGGCCCAATTTGTTGCTGGACATCAGCGCGTTTCTCGCGCTCAAGGAAGCGGCCATGGCCTGCTTTGCTTCGCAGCTGAAGCAACAGGACTATGCGCGCCACATCCGTGCACTGAACCAGTTCCGCACCTACACCCTGGGGCCCGACGTTCTGGCGGCCGAGGCCTACTGGGTGCTGGCGCCGTTCGAGCTGGACCTGCTGGCGAAATCCGGTGCAGCACTGCCGATCTCGCCCGGGGTATTGGCTGACTCCACTGTCGCCGCGCACAACTTGCCCTTGGTGTCGATACTGATCCGCAGCATGGACCGGGATTGTCTGGCGCAGGCGCTCGACTCGGTGTCCCTGCAAACCTATCCCCATATCGAGGTCGTGGTGGTGGCAGCGCGACCCGAGCACCGCCCCTTGCCGGGCCACTGCGGTCCGTTTGCACTGCGCCTGGTGCAAACCGATGCGCCGTTGCCGCGCGGCCATGCCGCGAACCGCGCGCTGACGCAAGCGCGTGGAGACTGGCTGCTGTTCCTTGACGATGACGACTGGCTCATGCCAGGCCACATTGCCCGACTGGCACAGGTGGCGACGCGGCAACCCGAAGCGCTGGCGGTGTACACAGGCATCAGCCTGGTGGACGCCCAGGGCCGACCCATGGGGCAGACTTTCGACCTGCCCTTTGATGCCATACGCCAGATGGCTGGCAACCTCGCGCCCATCCACGCCGTGCTGTTCAGCGCCAAGGTGCTGGCACTGGGCTGCCGTTTTGACGAGTCGCTGGCGCTGTACGAGGACTGGGACTTCTGGCTGCAGTTGGCCAGGCTGGCACCCATGGTGCACTTGCCGGGTGTAAGCGCCGTGTACCGCATTCACGACAGTTCCGGCGTGCACGCCGAACCCGGGCCAACGGGCGCGGCCGCGGCGCTGGTCTATGAGAAATGGGCACCAGACTGGACGCCTCAGCTGCGCGGACAAATGATGCAACGGGTTTGGACGCATCCCGAACTGGAAGCGCGGCTGGACGAAGCCCGGCAACATGTGGCGCAGACGCAAGGCCGGCTGTCGGACATGGGTCAGTCACTGGCTGACACTGCGCGGCGCCTGGCGCAGAGCACCCAGCAGCTCGAGGACGCGGGGCAGCAGCTGCACAGCATCCGTGGGCAACTTGCCGATTCGACGCAGCAGCTGGAACACACGCGCCAGCAGCTGTCCGAGGCAGCGCAGCAACTCGCCGAAAAGGAGCAGCAGCTGGACCTTGCCAGCCAGCAAATGGCTCTTGCCAGCGGGCAACTGGCCGCGACGCAGGGACGACTGCAGAACAGCCAGCAGCAGCTGACCGAGCAGGCGCAGGTGCTGGCAAGCACTGAACTGCTGCTGGCACGCGCACAGCTTCAGCTCATGGACACGCAACTGTTGCTGGCGGCAACGCAGCAACAACTGACCCAAGCCCACAGCGTGATCGCAGGGCATGAGCAGTTTGCGGTCCAGCAGGCGCAACAGATCGAATCGTTGCACCACGGCATCCATGGTCTGGCGGCGCAGTTGCACAAGGAGCAGCATGACCGCGCTGCCATGCTGGCCAGCCGCAGCTGGCGTGTGACACGGCCTTTGCGCTGGCTCACCGATGTCCTTCGGCCAAGCCTGCTGGGCAAGGCCGTGCGCCAGCTGCGCGCCACCTCCAGAGAAGTGAAATCAACCGGAAAAGTGAGGGCGCCCTTGTTAGCCTTGTACCGCAAAGCCTATGCCTATTGGCGCAAATACGGGACCCGGGTGCTGGCCCAGAGAATTCGCGCCGAAGTGGCGCACAAAGTTGAACAAACCGCCGTGCTGGCGCAAACGGCCCTACCGTTTAGCCATGTGGCACCAGCTAGCAAAGGTGTGAATGAAATGATCTCCACGCGGTTCGAATCACTGCGGCCCTTGTCCATGTACCTGGTGCCACCTTCGCCGCACCCGCGCGTGAACATCGTGACCGACAGCATTGCGCGCGGCAGCCTGTTTGGTGGCGTCGGTACCGCACTGATTTTTGGCACCTTGCTGGCCAACCGGATGGGCGCGGACCTGCGCATCATCACCCGCACAGAGAAGGCACAGGCGGAAAACGTGGATCACATCCTGTCGGTCTACGGCCTGGCGCTGCAGGGTGAAATAGACTTCAAATTCCTGCCGTCGTATGAGCAGAAGCAGAACCTTGATTTCTCCACCAGTGATCTGTTCATCACCACTTCCTGGTGGACGACAGCGGCCACTTTGGGCAGCGTGCCGAGCGCATCCATCATCTATCTGCTGCAGGAAGATGAGCGCATGTTCTACCCCTTCGGCGACGACCGGCTGCGCTGCGAAGCCATACTGCGCAACCGCGAAATCCGCTTCGTGCTCAATACCCGATTGTTGTTCGACCATCTGGTGGCGGACGGTCTGTCGAACCTGACGCAGCAAGGCTCCTGGTTCGAGCCGGCATTCCCCACCACGGTGTTCCGTCCGCGCCCCCATCCTACGCAGGGCAAGCGCAAGTTCATCTTCTACGCCCGCCCGAACAATTTGCGCAACCTGTTTTATCTGGGCATCGAAGTGATCAACGCCGCCATTGCACAGCAGGTGCTGGACCCGCAGGAGTGGGAAATCATTTTTGTCGGCAAGGACATTCCGGACCTGAGCTTTGAGGGTGGCGTCGTGCCGACGAAACTGGAAAACCTGAGCTGGTCAGACTACGCCGAACTGGCGGGCACCATCGACCTGGGACTCAGCCTGATGTACACGCCCCACCCCAGCTATCCACCGCTGGACCTCGCGGCCAGCGGCGCGGTGGTGGTGACCAACCGTTTCGGCGGCAAGCAGGACCTGGACCGCTACAGCGCCAACCTGATCTGTGCCGACGCCGAGTGCGATGCGCTGGTGGATGCCTTGCGCCAAGGCGTTGCCTTGGCCCGCAACAACGGGCAACGCGAGAAGAACTTCCAGGCCAATGGTCTGTGCCTGGACTGGAACATCGCCTTCTCGGAGACCATCGAACGCATTGCCGGGAAGTCCTGATGTTTCTAACCGATCTGCCCGCCATCGCGTATTCGGACCCGTGGAATCTGCCGCTGACGCAACGTCTGCAAATGCTGCAACGGGGAGGCAAGCGGGTCGCCTACTACTACGAGGCCGCGAACAACAGCACGTTTCGCTACCGCGCCTACAACATGGCGCAGGTGCTCAACAGCGGGGACGGTGTGCCGGAGGTCAGCGCGAGCTACTTTTTCCAGGAAGACCTGCACCGCGTCGACGAGATTGCCGCCGCGGCTGACGTGCTGGTGATTTGCCGCTCGGCCTATAACCACAGGATCAACCAGTTGATCAGCAAGTTCCGGATTCGTGACAAGCGTGTCTTGTTCGATGTCGATGACTTTGTTTTCGACACGCGCTACACGCACCTGGTGGTGAACACGCTGGGTCTGGACAAGGAAGACCCCCGGGTCTGGGAAGACTGGTTCGCGATGATGGGGCGCATGGGCCAGACACTGCGCATGTGCGACGGTGCCATCACCACCAATGACTACCTGGCAGCCCGGATTGCCGAGTTCTCCGGTCTGCCGGTCAAGGTGGTGCCGAACTTCATGAATCGCGAGCAACTCGAATTGTCAGAGCGCATTTTTGCGGCGAAGAAGTCCAGCGGCTTTGCGCGTGACGAAGCCATTCACCTGGGTTACTTCAGCGGTTCACCTTCGCACAATCACGACTACGCGATTGTCGAATCGGCGCTGGAGTCGGTGCTGGAGAGCGATCCGCGTACGCGCCTGATGGTGGTGGGTTATATCGACGCTGGGCCGTCGTTCGCGCGCTTTGGCGACCGCGTCATCCGCCAGCCGTTTCATGACTATGTGAATTTGCAGCGACTGATCAGCCGGGTGGAGTTCAACCTGATGCCCTTGCAGACCAATGTCTTCACGCACTGCAAGTCGGAGCTGAAGTACTTCGAATCGGCCATTCTGGGCACGCTGAGCATTGCCTCGCCGTCGCAGCGCTACGCGGCCTCGATCCAGGACGGCGAGAACGGCTACATCGCCCGCGCCCATCAGTGGGGGTCGGTGATGCGCCGCGCCATCGAAAACATGGACCACTACGGGGCAATGGCTGAAGTGGCGCATGCCGATTCGCTGGCCAAATACGCCTGTTTCAACCAGCGCGACAAGATCCTGCAAGCCGTCGGACTGGGCTGACCCTCAGTCAGGCTCGGGGGCCGACCCGAGACGGCCGCACCAGCCGTCCCGCATGCCGCGCAACATGGCGCCCAGATGGGCAACGCGCGGACGCCCCACCAGGGTGAAAAAAATCAGCTTTTTCAGCAATTGCAGGGCGTCCGACAGTTTCCAGTTGAGCGGGATATGCGGCAACTTCTGCAGATAAATGGCATTGCGAAAGAGGTAATAGTGGCGCAGCGGCGAGTGCCAGGGAATTTGTCGGCCGCGCCAGTGCTTTACCGCGTCGCCAATCGAATGCAGCAGTGTGGCGCCGCCCACGCCGTAAAGATGCCACCCAAAGTGACGCAAGCGCAGGCTCCACTCGATGTCGACATAGTCGATGAACAAGGGTTCCAGAAAAGCGCCGCAACGGGTCCAGGCACGCAGTGGCACCAGGCAGCCTGAACTGATCAGATGATCGACTTCCACGGCCTGACCGACGGCCGGCACGACATGACGCCGGCGCCAGGCAATGGGCGCCATGAAAGGGGCACGGCGCGCGGTTCTGCGATCGACCTGTTCAGGTCCGACCGCGCCCACTTGAAGCCCCTGGGACACAAGTCCCTGGTAGGCACGAAGCAGGCACTCCACCATGTCGGCTGCGGGTTCGCTGTCCTGATCGAAACTGATGACGAATTCTGCGCCCTGCCCTTGCGCCCATAAAAACCCGGTGTTGAGTGCGCACGCGACGCCGGTATTGGACTTTTGATGCAGGACCGAAAAACCCAGTTGGCGCAGGGCGTCGTCGGTCAGCGGCAGGGTGCATCCGTTGTTGACCACGACACCGGCCGTGATTTGGGGCGCCAGGGCCTGCAGCAGGCGGGCCAACAGTTCGCCGACCGGCTGATACGTCACCACCACCGCAACGATGCTCGGCATGGCGAGCGTCGATGGGTTCGCTACAGGCGCCTGAGTGCGCACGCCACCCCCAGCGCCAGCGACTGGATACGGCTTTGCCGGTAGACGCCGCTGCGCCGCAAGGCCGCCAGTCGCTGCCAGAACCAGGGCGCCGAGCGTGCACGCTGAAAGCTCTCGCAAATGGCGCGCGCCTCGGCCGTCAGATGCGGCTCAAGCTGGCCCATGGTCTGCAGGTTGCTGGTGTTCCATTCACGGTAGTCGCCGGCCAGCAGGGCCCCCAGCCGCTCCAGACGCGCGCGCAAACCCTGGTTGAAACCGACCTCGTTGCTGTCGTGCTGGCGATAGCGCAATCCGGGTTCGGAGTCGTAGACGAAACTGCCACCGCAGCCGGTGACGACCTGGTAGCACCACCAGTCGTGGCTGGGCAAGTCCAGTTGCTCAGGGCGCAGCATCAGGCGCAGGGTCTGGGCATTGAACACCAGGGTATTTGCCCCCGCCATGCACTGCACCACGGCGTTGGCAAAGCCGGTGGCACGCGGGTGCAGCGCCGACAAACCGAGCGGCTGGTTGTGCACGTCCACCACCAGGGTTCTGGAACCGTAGGCCGCAGGCAGCCCCGGCGCGACATGACGCATTGCGGCAATGGCACGAGCCAGTTTGTCGTCATGCCAGATGTCGTCCTGGTCGCAAAACGCCACCCATTCACCGTCCTGCACGCGCGGTAACACGCCACGCAGCAAATGGAAATAGTTGGCTGTGGCGCCGAGCCGTTGATGGGATGGGAAAAATTCGATCGCGCAGGCCGTGAACTCGCGCAGCAAAGCCAGCGAGTTGTCGCTGGAGTCGTCGTCGGAGACGTACAGGCGCAACTCGACACCGGTTTGCCGCGCCAGCGAGTCGAGTTGTTCGCGCAGATGGGCCGCACCGTTGTAGGTCGCGAGCAGGACGTGTACAAGAGGCAGGGACATTCGGTGATCGCGATACAGCGAGGGTTACAGCGTTTCGCGCAACATGCGCACCACGCCTTGCTGCCAAGACGGCAGGTGCAGGCCAAAGGCGGCCTGCAAGCGGCTGCAATCGAGCCGCGAGTTCAATGGCCGGCGCGCCGGCGTGGGGTAGGCCGTGGTGGGCACGGCCTGCACGCGCTGTGGCGTGGCAGCCAGCGGCACGCCGGCGTCGAGCGCGGTCTGCAGCACCAGCTGCGCGTAGCCATGCCACGAGGTGGCGCCGCTGGCACTCAGGTGGTAGAGCCCTGCCAGATCGGCGCGCCCCTGCAACACCGTGCGGATGGCGTGCGCGGTCACGTCGGCCAGCAGTTCGGCGCCGGTGGGCGCACCGAACTGGTCGTCGATCACGCTCAATGATTCGCGCTCCCTGGCCAGGCGCAACATGGTCTTGGCAAAGTTGCCGCCGCGCGCGGCGTAGACCCAACTGGTGCGAAAGATCAGGTGGCGCGCGCAGTGCGCCTGGATGAGTTGCTCGCCTTCGAGTTTGGTGCGGCCGTAGACGCTGAGCGGACCCGTGGCGTCGCCCTCGCGCCAGGGAGCGCTGCCACTGCCGTCAAACACATAGTCGGTGGAGTAATGCACCATCAAGGCGCCGACGCTGGTGGCCGCTTGCGCCAGTGCGCCGGGTGCCAAGGCATTGAGGGTGCGCGCCAGTTCGGGTTCGCTCTCGGCCTTGTCCACAGCGGTGTGCGCCGCAGCGTTGACGATGACGTCGGGGCGCAGTTCCAGCACGGTTTGCGCGATCCCGGCCAGATTGGCAAAGTCGCCGCAGTGCTCGCTGCTGTCATGGTCCAGTGCGACGAGTTCGCCCAGCGGCGCCAGGCTGCGCTGCAGTTCCCAGCCGACCTGGCCGCCCTTGCCGAATAGCAGAATCTTCAGACTCATAGCGCCCACTCCTCGACGGCAAGTCCGGGGACGCGCAGAAATTCGCGCGCGTTGTTGGTCACAACCACCGAGTCTTCGGCCATTGCATGGGCGGCGATCAGCAAATCCATGGCGCCTATGGTTTTGCCCGAGCGCTCCAGCGTTGCCCGAATGCTGGCGTAGTGCGAGGTGGCATCGAGCGGCCAGGGACGGACGTCAAAACCGGCCAGCCAGGCCTCCACCGCCGCAGAGAAGCGGTCTGAGGCCAGCTTGGCTGCACCAAAGCGCAGTTCGGCGGCGACGATGGCCGACAGCCAGAGGCTGCCACGGTCAAGCCCGGCGAAGCGCTCGATCATCGAAGGCGGGTGGCGGCGCAGGATGTAGCTGCAGATGTTGGTGTCCAGCGTGCGGTGCATGAAAAAATCAGCTCCAGTCACGCGTTTGCGCGGGCACATCGTTGCGCTCGGACAGAAAGATTTCGGGCAAGGTGGGCGTCGCCTGATAAAACCCCTCCAACCACACACCCATGCTTTTTTCGGGCGCCGCTTCCGGCTGCACCCATAGGGCGTTGCCAATCTGCTCGATGCGCACCTGCGTGGCGTCCAGACGCAGTTTGGCCGGCAGCCGAATGGCCTGGCTGCGGCCGCTCATGAATAGCTTGGCTGTAATGGTCATGGCAAACTCCGATGTAATACTACAGTGAGATATTACACGGATTAGACGCTGGATGGCTCATCGCTTACGACGCGTTACCCGCATACTGGGTTTGCACCCATTCGCGGTAAGCGCCCGATTGCACATGCTCCACCCAGGCCGGGTTGGCCAGGTACCACTGCACGGTCTTGCGAATGCCGGAGTCGAAATCTTCTGCCGGCTTCCAGCCGAGTTCGCGCTCGATCTTGCGGGCGTCGATGGCGTAGCGCCGGTCGTGACCGGGACGATCCGTCACATAGGTGATCTGCGCCTGATAGGGTGCGCCGTCGGCACGCGGGCGCAACTCATCCAGCAGGGCGCACACCGTGTGCACGATCTCGATGTTGGTCTTCTCGTTCCAGCCACCGACGTTGTAGACCTCGCCCAGCCGACCACCCTGCAGCACCGCGCGGATGGCACTGCAATGGTCCTTGACGTAGAGCCAGTCGCGCACCTGCAGGCCGTCGCCGTACACCGGCAGCGGCTTGCCGGCGAGGGCGTTGACGATGAGCAGGGGAATGAGCTTTTCCGGGAAATGAAACGGGCCGTAGTTGTTGCTGCAGTTCGTCGTCAGCACCGGCAGGCCGTAAGTATGGTGGTAGGCGCGAACTAGGTGGTCGCTGGCCGCCTTGCTGGCCGAATACGGGCTGTTGGGCTCGTAGCGGTGTTCTTCGGTGAAGGCCGCGTCCTGCGCGCCCAACGATCCATAGACTTCATCGGTCGAGACATGAAGAAAACGAAATGCCGTTTTCTGCTCGGCCGGCAGATTCGCCCAGTAGGCGCGCACCGCCTCCAGCACGCGAAAGGTGCCGACGATATTGGTCTGGATGAAGTCTTCCGGGCCATGGATGGAGCGGTCCACATGCGACTCTGCCGCAAAGTTGAGCACGGCCCGCGGCTGGTGGCGCGCCAGCAGGGCGTCCACCACGCCGGGCTCGCCCATGTCGCCTTGCACAAAGCTGTGGCGCGGATCGTCGCCCAGCGCAGCCAGGTTTTCCAGGTTGCCAGCGTAGGTGAGTTTGTCGAGGTTAATGACAGGTTCGGCGCTCTGCGCGAGCCAGTCGAGCACGAAATTGGAGCCGATGAAGCCGGCGCCACCGGTGATGAGAATCATGAAATCCCTGTGTGGAGGTCCACGAGTCATGGCTCGTGGCGGTCTGACATTATCCCATTGACTGCGGTTCGACCGTTGCGCTGGCGCCACGGCGGCTCAGGGATGACACTTAAGCCAGCGAATGCGCCTTGAGCCAGTCTTGCAGAGCGAAATCAATTCGCGTCTGCCAGCCAGTGCCAGTGGCCCGAAAGGCTTGCACAACATCGGGTGAAAGACGAATGGTGGTGGAAACCTTGGGTGCAGCTTTCAAGCTCCCCGCCGGACGCCCTACCCGACGTGCCTGGATTTGCTCCGGCGTTGTCACCCGGCCTTCGCCGCGAGCCGTCTGGTCAATCGAGCGCAACAGAGCTGCCTCAAATTCTGCCATTTCAGGATCCGCAGCTGATCTAATTTTCGCCATCAAAGCGCTCCTTCAATTTCAACAAAAACTCGGGTCGCAAGTTGTCAAACTTGGCTTTGGCATACACCAGCAGCAACACAACCTCGCCTCGTGCAAGTCGATTGAAGTAAATCACTCGCGCGCCGCTTCGTTTGCCCATTCCATGTCTCGACCAACGCACCTTGCGCAGACTGCCGGCACCAGGAATCACATCGCCAGCCAACGCATTGTCAGCAATCCAGTCAACAAACTCCGTGCGCTCGGCATCGCTCCAGACCCGCTCCGCCCACTCGATGAACTCGGGGGACTCAATGACCGTATTCATGGTTTATTGTAACAACAAACAATTATACAAACAGATCTATCCTCACAAAATTTCGGCTTGAAAGTGTGCAATGGTTGCACTAAAATGAACCATGCCCACACTGCATCGCTTGCCCAACATGACGATCCGGGTAAACGTGCCGGACCATTTGCCGGTTAGTGCAACATCCTTTCTGTAATTTCCCCGAGCAGTGAAACCGACGAGTTGGCCGGTTTCTGGTTTTGGGATTTTTAAAATCAGGCCCCTGCCAGGCCGCCGGAGGCATCCCCCGGCAGTCTCATGCTTGCCTTGACC
>CAIKVZ010000045.1 GCA_903830985.1 uncultured beta proteobacterium | reverse complement strand
GTGTTGTCACGCCGGCCCCTAGAATGCCACGATGACTTACCCCAACACCCAACTCTTCATCGCCGGCGTTTGGCGCGATGCCGCTGATGGCAAAACCCTGGCCGTATTCAACCCCGCCACCGGCCAGGAAATCGGCCGCGTGGCGCAGGCCGGCATCGCCGACCTGGACCTGGCGCTGGTCGCCGCACAACTGGGCTTTGAGACCTGGCGCGACATGCCGCCCATTGAACGAGCCAGGATCATGCGCAAGGCTGCTGGCCTGATGCGCGAGCGCGCCGGCGCCATCGGCGCCCTGCTCACACAGGAGCAGGGCAAGCCGTTGGCCGAGGCCAAGGGCGAGGCCATGGCCGCGGCCGACATCATTGAGTGGTTTGCTGACGAAGGCCAGCGCGTCTATGGCCGCATCGTGCCGTCGCGCGGCAACGTGGCAATGCGTCAGATGGTGCTCAAAGACCCGGTGGGTCCGGTAGCGGCCTTTACGCCGTGGAATTTTCCTATCAATCAGGTGGTGCGCAAGTTGGCCGCCGCGCTGGCTGCGGGCTGCTCCATGCTAGTCAAAGCCGCCGAGGAAACCCCGGCCGCGCCCGCGCAACTGATCCGCGCCTTCGCCGACGCGGGCCTGCCGAGCGGCGTGCTGGGCCTGGTGTACGGCAACCCGGCGGAGATTTCCAACTACCTGATACCGCACCCGATCATTCGCAAGATCACCTTCACCGGCTCCACGCCCGTGGGCAAGCAACTGGCCGCCTTGGCTGGCAAGCACATGAAGCGCGTCACCATGGAGCTCGGCGGCCATGCCCCGGTGATCGTGGCGGAAGACGCGGATGTGGCGCTGGCCGTCAAGTCTGCCGGTGCTGCCAAGTTTCGCAACGCGGGCCAAGTGTGCATCTCGCCCACGCGCTTTCTGGTGCACGAGAGCCTGAAGAACGAGTTCGCGGCGGCGCTGGTCCAGTATGCGCAAGGCCTGAAGGTGGGCGACGGGGGCACTGACGGCACGCAGATGGGACCGCTGGCGAATCCGCGCCGCGTCACGGCCATGGCCGAGTTCACGCAGGACGCGATCCAGCATGGTGCCACCGTGGCGCTGGGCGGCGCGCGCATCGGCGACGCGGGCAATTTCTGGCAGCCCACCGTGCTCACCGACGTGCCGCTGCAAGCCCGGGTGTTCAATGATGAACCCTTTGGCCCCATGGCCGCGATCCGCAGCTTCAATACGCTGGAAGAGGCCATCAGCGAGGCCAATCGCCTGCCTTTCGGCCTGGCGGGTTACGCCTTCACGCGCTCGCTCAAGAACGCCGACCTGCTCACGCGCCGCGTGGAAGTGGGCATGCTGTGGATCAACATGCCCGCCATGCCCTCGGCCGAGATGCCGTTTGGAGGCATCAAGGATTCAGGCTACGGCTCCGAAGGCGGGACCGAGGCCATGGAGGCTTACCTGAATACGCGTTCTGTGGCGGTGATGAACGTCTGAGGTGGGTACTTTCGCCATCAGGGCGCAGACTTCTGATTCCAGCGAGAATGAGAATTCAAAAAGGTAAACACCATGCAAACACGCCAACTGGGCAGGTCCGAACTTCACGTCTCCATGCAAGGCCTGGGCTGCATGGGCATGTCCGAGTTTTACAGCGGGCGCGATGACGCCGCCTCCATTGCCACCATCCACCGGGCGTTGGAGCTCGGCGTCAATTTCCTTGACACCGCCGACATGTACGGGGTCGGGAAGAACGAGGAACTGGTTGGCAAAGCCATAGCCGACCGGCGCGAGGGCGTCATCCTGGCCACCAAATTCGGCAACATGCGCGGTGACGACGGTTCCTTCAAAGGTGTCAACGGACGCCCGGACTATGTGCGTTCCTGCTGTGACGCCAGCCTCAAGCGCCTGGGCGTCGAGGTCATCGATTTGTACTACCAGCACCGCGTCGATCCCAATGTGCCGATCGAAGACACGGTGGGTGCCATGGCGGAATTGGTGCAGGCCGGCAAGGTGCGTTATCTCGGCTTGTCCGAGGCCGCGCCCGCCACGATTCGGCGTGCCCATGCCGTGCATCCCATCACCGCTTTGCAGACCGAGTACTCGCTGTGGAGTCGCGAACCGGAGGATGAACTGCTTTCCACGGTGCGGGCCTTGGGCATCGGTTTTGTGGCCTACAGTCCCTTGGGCCGTGGCTTCCTGACGGGGGCGTTCAAGACACCGGACGACTTTGCGCCGGACGACTATCGTCGGCAAGCACCGCGATTTCAGGGGGAGAATTTCCAGAAAAATCTTCTCCTGGTCGAAGAGGTGAAAGCCATCGCCAACAGCGTGGGCTGTAGCGCCGCCCAATTGGCCCTGGCCTGGGTCATGGCGCAAGGCGCAGACATAGTCCCCATTCCCGGCACCAAGCGCATCGCCTTGCTCGAGCAAAACATCGCGGCCAGCGACCTGCTGCTTTCGGCGGAAATCCTGGCGCGCTTGAACTTGGTCATGCCTGCGGGTGGTGTCGCCGGGGAGCGCTATGTACCGGCGTCCATGAAGGCCCTGAACCTCTGACGCGGACACTGCCCGTTGGCAGTCGTCAGCAAGACTAACCGGCCGGCAGCGTGGCTGCTGCGCCGAATTGCGCCTCGTGCAAGCGCCAATAGGCGCCATGGCGTGCCAGCAGTTGCGCGTGCGAGCCCTGCTCGACGATGTGGCCGCCATCCATGTAGACGATCAGATCGGCGCTGCGGATGGTCGAGAGCCGGTGCGCGATGACGAAGCTGGTGCGGCCCTGGCGCAGTCGTGCCATGGCCTGCTGCACCAGCAGCTCGGTGCGCGTGTCCACCGAGCTGGTGGCTTCGTCCAGGATCAGCACCGCCGGGCGCATCAGGAAGGCGCGGGCGATCGTCAGCAACTGGCGCTGGCCGGTGCTGAGCGCCGCACCGCCGTCCTCCAGCACCGTCTCGTAACCTTGCGGCAGGGTGCGCACGAAATCGTCCACCAGGCAGGCCACGGCGGCCTCGCGCCATTCGGCTTCGCTGGCCTCGGGTCGGCCATACACAAGGTTCTCGCGCAGCGTGCCGGTGAACAACCAGCTGTCCTGCAGCACCATGCCGAACTCGCGCCGCAGATCGTCGCGGCGCAGCGTGCGGATGTCGCTGCCGTCAAGGCGGATGACGCCCGCGTCGATTTCATAGAAGCGCATCAGCAGGTTCACCAGCGTGGTCTTGCCGGCGCCGGTCGGCCCGACGATGGCCACCGTCTGGCCCGGAAGGGCTTGCAGGTTCACGTCCTCCAGCAAGGGCTGCCCGGTGCGGTAGCCGAAGCGCACATGCTCGAACTCCACATGGCCGCGCGGCTTGGGCAGCGTGGCGGGCGCGTCGGCGTCGGGCACCAGTTCGTCGGCGTCGAGCAGCTCGAACACCCGCTCGGCCGAGGCCAGGCCGGACTGCACCACGGCCACCATCGCCGACACCTGTGACATGGGCTGTCCCGTCTGGCGGATGTATTGGATGAAGGCTTGCAGTTGCCCGATGCTGAGGTGCCCGCCCAGCACCCGCCAGGCGCCGCCGGCGACCACCGCAATGAAGGCCAGTTGGCCGACGAACATCGTCAAGGGCTGGGCGCTGCCACCGAGCAACTGGGCTTTCCAGGCGCTGTCGGCCAGCGTGCCGTTGAGCTGCGCGAATTCGGCCAGGGTGCGCGGGCGGTGGCCGAAGGCCTTGACCAGCACATGGCCGGTGAAGGTCTGTTCGACCTGGGCATTGAGCTCGCCCGTCAGGCGCCACTGGGCCTCGAAGTGGCGCTTCGAGCGCTTGGCCACCACACGGCTGCCGGCAGCCGACAGGGCGAGCGCCACCAGGGCCACCCCGAGCAACAGGGGCGAAAGCATGCCCATCATGGAGAAGATCGCCAGCAGCATCAGCAAGGACATCAGCAGCTGGCTCATCAGCTGCTGCAGGCTTTGCGTGACGTTGTCGATGTCGTTGGTAACCCGGCTGAGCACTTCGCCCAGCGGTCGGGTGTCGAACCAGGCCAGGGGCAGGCGTGCCAGCTTGGCTTCGGCGTCGCGGCGCAGGCGCTTGCTCAGCGCCTGCACCAGCGCCGTGGTCAGCCAGGCCTGCGCCCATTGCAGCGCCGAGGCCGTGGCGTAGAGCGCCGCCACCACGGCCAACTGCCGCTCCAGGCCGGCGGGCAGGCCCGGCTGGCCGATGGACGCCACCACCAGGTCGGTGGCCATGCCCAGTTGCCAGGGCCCCAGGGTCCCCAGCAGCACGCTGGCCGTGGTGAAGGCCAGGGCCAGTGCCAGGCGCCGGTGGTCGCCGAACAGGAAGCGCGCCATGCGGCGCAGCGCACTGCGCATGTCGCGCGGTCGCGCGACGCTGCCCGGCAGCACACCGAAGCCGCGGGGCATTTGCATGACCGGTCGGACCGGTGCACTCACTGGGGCGCTTTCGGGCGGCTGTGGGGAGTTCATTGGGCAGCCTCCGCGCAATGCGCTGCGGCGCTATGAGCCTTGGGAGCGGCCCTGCGGCTCATGCTGCAGCGTCCCCGTCCTGGGCGGACTGCGAGGCGACGATTTCGGCGTAGGCCGGGCAGGTGCACAGCAGGTCTTCATGCGCCCCGTTGCCGACGACCTGGCCCTGGTCGAGCACGACGATGCGGTCGGCCTGGCGCAGGCTGCTCACGCGTTGGCTGACAACCACGGTGGCGCCCTCGCGTCGCTCGGCCTTCAGGGCCGCACGCAGGCGCGCGTCGGTGCTGGCGTCCAGCGCCGAGAAGCTGTCGTCCAGCAGCATCACCGCCGGCTGGCGCACCAGGGCGCGCGCAATCGCCAGGCGCTGGCGCTGGCCACCCGAAAAATTGCCGCCGCCCTGGGCCACCGGTGCCTCCAATTGGGCGGGCAGCGCGGCCACGAAGTCGCGCGCCTGCGCGACTTCCAGCGCGTGCCAGAGATCGCTCTCGCTGGCGTCTTCGCGGCCATAGCGCAAGTTGCTGGCGATCGTGCCCGAAAACAGGAAGGACACTTGCGGCACGATGCTCACCGCGGCCCACAGCGCTTCCTGGTCGAGATGGCGCAGGTCCACCCCGCCCAGGGTGATGCGCCCGCCGCTGGGGTCGTGCAGACGAATGGCCAGGCCCAGCAGCGTCGACTTGCCCGAGCCAGTGGCGCCGATCACGCCCAGCAGTTCGCCGGGACCGACTTCCAGGTCGACGTCGCGCAGCACCGGTGCCAAAGCGCCGGGGAAGCCAAAACTCACGTCGTCGAAACGCAACCGGGCCAACTGCTGCGCCGAGGCCGGCAGCGGCAGCGACCGGCTGGCGGGCACCACGCTGGCGGGGGTGTCCAGCACCTCGGCGATACGGCGGGCGCTGACGGCCGCGCGCGGCGCCATCAGGAACAGCATGGCGGCCATCATCACGGCGATCAGGATCTGCGCGTTGTAGGCCAGGAAGGCGACCACCGTGCCCACGGACAGCGTGCCCGCGTGGATACGCCCCGCTGCGGCCCACACCACCGCCACACCGGTCAGGTGCAGCACGGCCATCACGGCCGGCATGTTCAGCGCCATCAGGCGCCCGGCGCGCAGCGCCGTGTCGGTAAGCTCGTCGTTGGCGTGGGCGAAGCGCGTGCGCTCGGCGTCGTCGCGCACGAAGGCGCGGATCACGCGCAGACCGCTGATCTGCTCGCGCAGGATGGCGTTGACGCGGTCGAGCTGGATCTGCATTCGGCCGAACAGGGGCACGGCACGCGCCATGAGAGATGCCACCACCAGCGCCAGCAGGGGCACGGCCACCAGCAGCAGGCCCGACAGGCGAACATCCTGGCGCATGGCCATGGCGACGCCGCCCAGTCCCATCAGCGGGGCCAGCATGATCACCGTCAGCACCATGGTGAGCAAGGTCTGCAACTGCAGCACGTCGTTGGTGCAGCGCGTGATCAGCGACGGCACACCCAGGCGCTGCACCTCGGCCAGCGAGAGCGAGTGCACGTGGGCGAACAGCACGCCGCGAAGGTCGCGCCCGGCGTCCATCGCGATGCGTGCGCCCAGCGCCAGCGCGAGCAGCGACAAGCCCAGTTGCACCAGCGCGGCCAGCAGCATCCAGCCGCCCAATTGCCCGATCAGCGCTGCGTCATGCAGGGCGACACCACGGTCAATGAGTTCGGCACTGAGGTGGGGCAACAGCAGCGCCGCCAGCGTCTGGCCGCACTGGCAAGCCAGCACCAGGGCCATGCGCCAGCGGTACGGTCGCAGCAGGCTCGACCAGCGGGAAATTCCTTGCATCCCCTATCGTGACACAGGATCCAACATGCCGTCGCCACCCAGGATCTTGCGCGCCATGCTCCAGCGGTGCACTTCGCTGGGGCCGTCGTAGACGCGAAAGGCGCGCATGTCCTGAAAGATGCGCATCACGATGGTCTCGCCGGTGACGCCCTGGCCGCCGAGGATTTGCACAGACCGGTCCACCACGCGCCACTGCGCCTCGGAGCAGACGGTCTTGGCGCGGCTCGACTCAAAGTTGCCCCGTCCGCCCTGGTCCAGCACCCAGGCCGTGTGCCAGATGTGCAGGCGCGCGGTCATCAGGTCCATGTCGTTGTCCGCCAGCATGTAGCCAACGCCTTCGTGCTCGCCCAGGCGCTGACCGAAGGCGCGGCGCTGGCGCGCATGCTCGAGCGCCACGTCGTGGGCACGCCGGGCCTGGCCCAGCCAGCGCATGCAGTGGGTCAGGCGCGCCGGCGCCAGCCGGATCTGGGCGTAGCGAAAGCCCTTGCCCAATTCGCCCAGCACGTCGGTCGCCGGCACGCGCAGATTGTCAAAGCGCAGCACGCCGTGTCCGCCGGTGAAGCAGGTATCCATGGCGTCCATGTTGCGCACCAGCGTGATGCCTTCACGTGGCATGTCGGACAGGAACATGGTGGCAGAGCCGTCTTCCATCCGTGCCATGATGATGACGTAGGCCGCGCCATCGGCGCCGGTGATGAACCACTTCGTGCCGTTGATCAGGTAGTCGTCGCCGTCGCGCACCGCCGTGGTGTTGAGCATGGAAGGGTCCGCCCCCGCGCCCGGCGGCGGCTCGGTCATGGCGAAGCAGGAGCGGGTGTGCCCCTGCACCTGGGGACGCAGCCAACGTTCCTTTTGCGCGGTGGAGGCGACGACCTCCAGCAGGTGGATGTTGCCCTCGTCGGGGGCGTGGATGTTCATCGCCGTCGGGCCCAGGGTGGAGTAGCCCGCCTCCTCGAACACCACGGCCTTCTCCATGTGCGACAAGCCCATGCCGCCCAGTTCACGCGAAGCGTGCGGCGTCAGCAGGCCGGCAGTGCGCGCCTTCTCCACCAGCGCCGCGCGCAGTTCCTCGCTCGGACCATGGATGCCCTGGCGCGGGTCGCGCTCCATCGGAATGATCTCGTGAGCAATGAAGTCCCGCGTGCGCTGCTGCAGTTCCATAAGCTGCGGGCTCAGTGAAAAATCCATGTGTATTGCTCCTTGCTTGCACGGTTTGGCGGGCTCAGAACAGGCTGTGCATGCCGTCGTTGGCCGTGCTTTCATCATAGCCCTCGGCCTGAATCAAATCTCGAGCTTGTCGATCAGCCGGGTCATCCCCAGACGCGCTGCGCCCGGCACCACCAGTTTCTCGCCGGCAGGGGGCGACGCTGTTCGCGTGCGCTGAGGAGCGCGGAAATATCTGCCGCCTGGAAAAAGTATTCCCCCGCACATGCCCCAATGCATTGATTTTGTTAAGAATTCGCTGATTCACAGGCTGGAACTGCCTGGAAAAAATGTACCTCGGAACCGCGTTGGCGTGGCCGGGTGCCCTGCTTGGCGCCGAGGAATGACTTCAAACCATTGATTCAGTTGACTATTTTTTTCTATTCAGCAATTGGCACGGGCTATGCGTTGTCTAAGTCATCTGAAGCAAATGACCATCCCAGGAGAAACATCATGACTGCCACCCTTCGCACCGCCGGCCAAATCGCCTACCCCGAAATGGAACTCGGCCGCATTGTCCCCCGCCAAGCCGCTGTGGCCACCTTCGCCAGGACCTTGAAGAACATCGCGCTGTTTGCCGCAGCGCCGTTCATCGGTCTGGTCTACGCGATGCTTCTTCCCTTCGTGGGGCTGGGCATGTTGGCCGTGATCGGCGGCAAGGCGCTGGCAAAAGAGCCTGCTGCCTGGCAGGCACTGATGGCTGCTCGCAAGATCGCGCTGTTTGCCGTGGCACCTTTCATCGGTCTGGTTTACGCGATGCTCATGCCCTTCTTCGGCATCGCCATGATCGCCAGGATCGGTTACCAGGCCTACCTTGCTCCCAAGCAAGTCGCCTGAATTTCAAACCTACAAACGCCCCCGGTCATGTGGCCGGGGGCGTTTGCATTTTGGTCACAGCGTGTGAAGCAAGGCGCAATGCATGAACGATACTTCAGTCTGTCACGTGACGCAGGACGAACCCGCATCGCCTGAATGATGGCCAGCGCCAGCGCGCGCGGCGGCCGCCAAATGCAATGAGCCTGGCACACACATGAGGGAACTGAATGATCGACAAGATCGCCACCTCGGTGGCGCAGGCACTGGCAGGCGTGGAGGACGGGGCGACCGTGATGATCGGTGGTTTTGGCACGGCCGGAATTCCCCACGCGCTGATCGAAGGCCTGATTGAGCAGGGGGCCAGGGATCTGACGGTGGTGAACAACAACGCCGGCAATGGTGACACCGGACTGGCGGCGCTGCTCAGGACGGGGCGCGTGCGCAAGATCATTTGCAGTTTTCCGCGGCAAGTTGACAGCCAGGTGTTCGACGCGCTGTACCGCAGCGGTCAGCTGGAACTGGAACTGGTGCCGCAGGGCAATCTGTCTGAACGCATCCGGGCCGCAGGCGCCGGCATCCCGGCCTTCTTCACGCCCACGGGCTATGGCACGGAACTCACCCGTGGCAAGGAGACGCGCGAAATCAACGGCAGGAACTGTGTGCTGGAGTCGGCCCTGTACGGCGACCTGGCGCTGATACAGGCCGAGCGTGGCGACCGCTGGGGCAATCTGACGTACCGCAAGGCCGCGCGCAATTTTGGCCCCGTCATGGCCACGGCCTGCAAGACCACGGTGGCCAGCGTGCACCACATCGCCGAACTGGGCGAGCTCGATCCCGAGCAGATCGTCACGCCCGGCATCTTCGTGCAGCGCGTGGTGCGGGTCGAGCGGCGGGCGACACAGGCGGGTGGTTTCAAGCAGGGCGAAATGATATGAGCTACCAACGACGCAGCAAGGACGAACTGGCCGCCAGGGTGGCGCAGGACATCCCCGAGGGGGCGGTCGTGAACCTGGGCATCGGCATGCCCACGCGGGTGGCGAACCACATCCCCGCCGAGCGCGAGGTCTTGTTGCACAGCGAAAACGGCATCCTCGGCATGGGGCCCGCGCCCGCCTCCGGCAACGAGGACTACGACCTGATCAACGCCGGCAAGCAGCCCGTGACGCTGTTGGCGGGCGGTTCTTTTTTCCATCACGCCGACAGCTTTGCCATGATGCGCGGCGGCCATCTGGACATCTGCGTGATGGGCGCGTACCAGGTTTCGGCGCGCGGCGATCTGGCGAACTGGCACACTGGCGAGCCGGGCGCCATTCCCGCCGTGGGTGGCGCCATGGACCTGGCCGTGTGTGCCAGGCAGTTGTGGGTGATGATGGACCTGCTGACCCGACAGGGGCAGAGCAAGGTGGTGCAGGACTGCAGCTATGCGCTGACGGGCGTGGCCTGTGTCAAGCGCATCTACGCCGATTTGGCCACGCTGGAGTGCACGCCCCAGGGCCTGCGGCTGATCGACAAGGTGGACGGTCTGGACCACGCAGAGTTGGAGCGGTTGCTGGGGCTGCCGGTTCAGCCCTGAGGGCGCCATGGTGGGTCGCAATAATGGGCCGCAATGCTGTGTTTTTTGGGCCTTGGGCCTGCTTGAAAGGAAGCGTCATGTTTCGTCAACTTCGAGGTTTCGGCGCGTCGCGTCGCGCACTGGCTGCGATCGCCGCAGCCGCAACGCTGGGCGCAGTGCTGGCGCTCCCAGGCACGGTGGCGGCGCAGGCGGCGTACCCGACCCGGCCCATCACCATCATCGTGCCCTTCCCGCCCGGGGGCACGACCGACATCCTGGCGCGCATCGTGGGTCAGGCCATGGGCATCGAATTGGGTCAGCCGGTGAGCATCGATAACCGTGCCGGTGCGGGCGGCAATATCGGCGGCCTGCTGGCGGCCAGGGCCGCGCCCGACGGCTACACGCTGTTCATGGGGACGGTGGGTACGCAGGCCATCAACGCCAGCCTGTACAAGAAGATGCCATTCGATCCGATCAAGGACTTCGCGCCACTCACACGGGTCGCCAACGTGCCGAATCTGCTGGTGGTGAATCCGGCACAACCCTACAAGAGCGTGGCCGAACTCATAGCCTATGCCAAGGCGAATCCGGACAAGATCAACTTTGCGTCTTCCGGCAACGGCACTTCGATTCACCTGTCGGGTGAGCTGTTCAAGACCATGGCCAAGGTGCAGATGGTGCACATCCCCTACAAGGGCAGCGCCCCGGCATTGACCGACCTGATCGGCAACCAGGTGGCCATCATGTTCGACAACATGCCCTCGGTGATTCAGCATGTGCGCTCCGGCAAGTTGCGCGCGCTGGCCGTGACCACGAGCAAGCGCTCGCC
>CAIKVZ010000044.1 GCA_903830985.1 uncultured beta proteobacterium | reverse complement strand
CTCCTGCGGCAAGGCGCTGGACGTGGCGCGACTGGCCCGCGACATGATGGGCGGCAACGGCATCTCGGACGAGTTCGGCGTGGCGCGCCATCTGGTGAACCTGGAAGTGGTGAACACCTACGAGGGCACGCACGACATCCACGCGCTGATCCTGGGACGAGCGCAGACAGGCATCGCGGCGTTTTCGTGAACACTGGCTGATGCCCTGGCGCCGCGAAACAACTAAGGTCTTACCCGAGTAGTGCAATATATTGCTTGACTCGGCGAATGGCATGAACTAAGGTTCAAAAGTTGCATAATATTTCATGTTCGAGCGAAAATTCGCCGAAACATGAACAAGGAGACCGTCAAATGCCAGCCAGTGAATTTCGTCAACAGATCGTGGAACTGAGTGCCAAGCTCGCCGGGCGCGAGCTGAATGCCCAACTCGACGCCTGGTTGAACGCCGAACATGGCGTCGGCACAGCCACCTACCAGGGCCTGAAGCAAAGTTGCCAAGCCGGCGTCGCCGCCGGTTGGCTGGCGAACCGCGAAGGCGGCGGCATCCGCTACGGCCGCATCTTCAAGCCGGCCGAGGACCTGGCGGGTTTTTCCGTCGACGTGGTCGACATGTGCGACATCGCCGGACCACACCACGCCCATCCCCTGGGCGAGATCGACCTCATCATGCCGCTGGACGAAGCCGCGCAGTTTGACGGGCGCGGCGCCGGCTGGCTGGTTTGCCCACCGGGCAGCGCGCACCGTCCCACCGTGACCGGTGGACGCGCGCTTGTGCTGTACCTGCTGCCCCAGGGCAGCATCGCCTTCACCCCGGTGTGAGGACCCCATGACCGAATTGCTGCTGATGCACCTGGGCGGCGCAGCGCGGTGCAGGCCAGCAGCGCCACCTGAGCCAAATTGACCGCACTGAGCCCATCCCTTGGAGATTGCCATGAACGATGCCACGCCCGCCCAAACATTGACCGAGGTGCAGCCGCCACCGGAGGTATTCAACTTCGCCCAGCATCTGCTGTCGTGCAATACGCAGCGCCCGGACAAGATCGCCTTCATTGACGACCGGGGAACACTCAGCTTCTCAGCACTGGACGAGCGCGTGCGGCGCATGGCTGAAGGCCTGCGCGCGCTGGGGGTCAAGCGCGAGGAGCGCGTGCTGGTGTTGATGCTCGACTGCAACGACTGGCCGGTGAGTTTCCTGGGCGCGATGTACGCAGGTCTGGTGCCGGTGGCCGTGAACACGCTGCTCACCGCCGAGGACTATGCCTTCATGCTGGAGCATTCAAGGGCGCAAGTCGTGCTCGTTTCCGGCGCCTTGCTGCCGGTATTGAACGCGGGCATGATCAAGTCCGACCACGAAGTGCACAAGGTCATCGTGTCGCATCCCGAGGCCCCCTTGCACCCCGCCGAGGCCGAGTTCGAAAGCTTTCTGCGCGGCTACGCGCCCATGCAAAAACCCGCTGCCACGCACGCGGACGACCCCGGTTTCTGGCTCTACTCCTCGGGCTCCACGGGACGCCCCAAAGGCACGGTGCATTCGCATGCCAATCCCTACTGGACGGCCGAACTCTATGGCAAGGCCGTGCTGGGATTGAAGGAAAACGATGTCTGCTTTTCGGCGGCCAAACTGTTCTTCGCCTACGGCCTGGGCAACGGCCTGAGTTTTCCGCTGAGCGTAGGTGCCACCACGATCCTGATGGCCGAACGGCCCACGCCCGACGCGACCTTCAAGCGCTGGCGGGGCCAGGTCGGCCAGGTCAAGCCGACGGTTTTCTTTGGTGCACCCACAGGCTTTGCCGGGATGCTGGCGTCGCCCGCGCTGCCCGACGCCCAGGACATCGCGCTGCGCCTGGCATCCTCGGCGGGGGAAGCCCTGCCGGCCGAACTGGGCCAACGCTTCAGCGCGCATTTCGGCATCGAAGTGATCGACGGCATTGGTTCCACCGAGATGCTGCACATCTTCCTGTCGAATGCACCGGGACGGGTGCGCTACGGCACGACCGGCTGGCCGGTGCCGGGCTATGTGGTCGAATTGCGCGGCGACGACAACCTGCCCGTGGCCGACGGAGAAACCGGTGACCTGTTCATCCAGGGGCCATCGGCCGCCATGATGTACTGGGGCAACCGGGAGAAGACGCGCGAAACCTTCCAGGGCGGTTGGACCCGCAGCGGCGACAAATACGTGCGCAATGCCGACGGCAGCTATACCTATTCCGGGCGCAGCGACGACATGCTCAAGGTCAGCGGCATCTATGTCTCGCCGTTCGAGGTCGAAGCCACGCTGGTGCAGCACTCGGCGGTGCTGGAGGCGGCGGTGGTGGGCCTGATCGACGCCGAGGGTCTGACCAAGACCAAGGCCTTTGTGGTGCGCAAGGCGGGCGCGCAGGTGAGCGAGGAGGAACTCAAGAGCTTCGTCAAGGACCGGCTGGCTCCCTACAAATACCCGCGCATCATCGAATTCATCGACGAACTGCCCAAGACCGCCACGGGCAAGATCCAGCGCTTCAAGCTGCGCGCATTGCAAGCCGAGCCCAAGTGAGGCCAGCCGCACAATTCGTGCAGATCGATTGGCGCGGCTTGCCCGTGCGCATCGAGTTGCAGTGGATTGAAGCGCAACGCGCCGGCGCGCCGCTGCTCGTTTTTCTGCACGAAGGCCTGGGCTCGGTGGCCATGTGGAAGGATTTTCCGCAACGTCTTTGCGCTGCCGCAGCGTGTCGCGGCCTGGTGTACTCGCGACCGGGCTACGGCCGCTCGACGCCGCGCGGCCAGGGGGAAGAATGGGGCCCCGATTTCATGCACCGCCAGGCGCACGAGGTCTTGCCTGCCGTGCTCGCTGCGCTGGCCATCGAGCACCCGGTATGGCTGCTGGGGCACAGCGACGGCGCATCCATTGCGCTGCTGTACGGCGCGCGCTGGCCCCAGGCCGTGGACGGCATGATCGTCCTGGCACCGCACATCCTGGTGGAAGACCTGTCCCTCGCCAGCATCGAGTTGGCACGCCAGGCCTATCTGGAACAGGGACTGAAGCCGGGGCTGGCGAAGTACCACGACGACCCCGACTCGGCCTTCTGGGGCTGGAACCGCATCTGGCTGGACCCGGCGTTTCGCGACTGGTCGATCGCCGGCGAAATCGGCAGCATTCGCTGCCCCTTGCTGGCAATGCAGGGCATGGACGACGAGTACGGGACAATGCAACAGGTTCTCGGTATCTCCCAGGTTCTGCCCCAGACCGAAATTTTGGCCTTGCCCGAGTGCGCCCACTCGCCGCACCGCGATCAGCCCGAACGGCTGATCGCCGCGATCACCGATTTTTTGCAACGACACAACAAACCAGGAGACCCACCATGAAGATTTACCAAACCAGCCTGCTCGCCGCCTGCGCCCTTGCCGCGCCTCTGGCCTTTGGCCAGGCCGCCCCCAAACTCAAGGTCGGGCTGATGCTGCCCTACACCGGCACCTACGCGTCGCTGGGCACGGCGATTGAAAACGGCTTTCGCCTGTTCGTCACCGAGCAGGGCGGCAAGATCGCCGGGCGCGAGGTCGAGTACGTCAAGGTCGATGACGAGTCCGATCCCTCCAAGGCCACGGACAATGTGAACAAGCTGGTCAAGCGCGACCATGTCGATGTGCTGGTGGGATCGGTGCACTCGGGCGTGGCCATGGCCATGGCCAAGGTCGCCAAGGAAAGCGGCACCCTGATGATTGATCCCAATGGCGGGGCTGATGCGATCACCGGACCCATGTGTGCGATCAACATCTTTCGCAGCTCGTTTTCCATGTGGCAGTCGGCCTATGCGATGGGCGACGTGGTGGCGAAAAAAGGTCACAAGAAGGTCGTGACGATCACCTGGAAATACTCGGCCGGTGACGAATCGGCGCGCGGTTTCAAGGAGGCCTTCGAGAAGGGCGGCGGACAAGTGGTCAAGGAGCTGACCCTGCCGTTCCCGAACGTCGAGTTTCAGGCGCTGCTGACCGAAATCGCCGCCACCAAGCCCGATGCGGTCTACACCTTCTTTGCCGGCGGCGGCGCCGCCAAGTTCATCAAGGACTATGCGGCAGCCGGGCTGAAGAAGAACATTCCCCTGTACGGTGCCGGGTTCCTCACCGATGGCACGCTGGAGGCCGCGGGTGACGCCGCCGCCGATGTGCTGACCACGCTGCACTACGCCGACAGTCTGGGTACGCCGCGCGACAACAGTTTCCGACTGTCCTACGCCAAGACCTACAAGCTGCAACCCGATGGCTACGCGGTGCAAGGCTATGACGCCGCGCAGATTCTGGCCATAGGCCTGCTGGCCACCAAGGGCGATATGTCGAAGAAAGCCGAGTTTGCCGCCGCCGTGGAGAAGGCCCGCATCGACAGCCCGCGGGGTGTCTTCACCCTGTCCAAATCGCACAACCCGGTGCAGGACATCGACCTGCGCCAGGTCGTGGGCAAGGAGAACAAGGTCGTCGGCGTCGCCATCAAGGCGCTGGCCGATCCGGCGCGCGGCTGCAAGATGTAATTCAGGATCGACTCGCTGCCATGGACTTCGCCACCTTTTTGATCCAGTGCCTGAACGCCTTGCAGTACGGGCTGCTGCTGTTTTTGGTCGCTTCCGGCCTGACGCTGATCTTTGGCATCATGGGCGTGATCAACCTGGCGCACGGCAGCTTCTACATGATTGGCGCCTACATGGCGTTTGCCCTGGCGCCGATCGTGGGCTCGACCTTCGGCGGCGGCTTCTTTGCCACGCTGTTCGTCGGACTGGTGCTGGCCGTATTGCTGGGCTATGTGCTGGAGTGGGCGTTTTTCAGCTTCCTGTACGAGCGTGAGCACCTGCAGCAGGTGCTCATGACCTATGGGCTGATCCTGGTGTTCGAGGAACTGCGCAGCCTGCTGCTGGGCGACGAGGTGCACGGCGTGGCGCCGCCGGACATGCTCGCCGGGACCATCGCCCTGGGCGAAATGATGACCTACCCGGTGTACCGGCTTTTCGTCTCGGGCGTTTGTCTGGCGCTGGCACTGGGCATGTACTTCGTTTTCACCCGCACGCGCTTGGGGATGATGATTCGCGCCGGCAGCACGAACCGCGAGATGGTGCAGTCGCTGGGCATAGACATCAAGTTTCTGTACCGCATCGTGTTCGCGGCCGGGGTGGCGATTGCGGTGTTCGCCGGCATGATCGCGGCACCCGTGTCCTCGGTCTATCCGGGCATGGGCAATACCGTGCTCATCATCTGTTTTGTCGTGGTGGTGATTGGCGGCATCGGCTCGATCCGCGGCGCCTTGCTGGCTGCGCTGCTGATCGGCGTGGTCGACACCTTTGGCAAGGTGCTGCTGCCGCAGGCCTCGGGCGTGCTGGTGTACGTGCTGATGGCGCTGATTCTGCTTTGGAAACCCGACGGCCTGTTCAAGGCAGGATGACACCGGACCATGAACCGTTTAAAAATTATTTTCGTGCTTTTCGTCTTTGCGGCGCTGGCGCTGTTTCCGCTGGTGGCCGAACCCTATGGCATCGACCGCGTCACCAAGATCATGGTGTTCGGGATCTTTGCGCTCAGCCTGGAACTGCTCGTGGGCAGCACCGGACTGGTGTGCTTTGGCCAGGCGGCGTTCTTTGGCGTGGGCGCCTACGCCTCGGTGCTGCTGTCGCCCCAGGACGCGCCGGCGTCCCTGCTGTGGTTGCTGCCGGCCTGTGTTCTGCTGGCTGCGCTGTACGCGCTGTTCGTGGGCGCCTTGTCGCTGCGCACCAAGGGGGTTTACTTCATCATGGTGACCCTGGCGTTTTCCCAGATGGCCTTTTACGTGGTGCACGACACGCCGCTGGGTGGCGGCACCGACGGCATCTACCTGAACAGCAAGCCGATGCTCGGCGCGCTGCTCGATCTGGACCGGCCGCAGACCATGTACCTCTTCACGCTGGCCTGCCTGCTGGGCGTCTTTGGCCTGCTCGCGCTGCTTTTGCGTTCGCGCTTTGGGCGCGCGCTGGACGGCATCCGGGTGAACGAGCAGCGCATGCGCGCCACAGGTTTTTCCACCTACCCGTACAAGCTGGCGGCGTTTGTGATCTCTGGCGGCATTGCCGGCCTGGCCGGTTTCCTGTTTGCCGTGAAGGACGGTTTTGTCAATCCCGAACTGATGAGCTGGCACATGTCGGGCGAGGTGCTGATCATGATCATTCTGGGCGGTCTGGGCCATCTGCGCGGGGCCTTGCTGGGCGCATTTGCCTTTGCCCTGCTGCAGGAGTTTTTCAAGTCCGAAGCGGTCTTTGGCGACTTCGCCAAGCATTGGCATCTGGGCCTGGGCTTGTCCATCATTGCCAGCGTGGCGTTGCTGCCACGCGGGCTGGTCGGCTTGCCGCAGCAACTGGTGGCGCGTCTGGTCGGGCGCCGTGCGCCTGGCCCGGTGGCGGCCGAAGGAGCGTCGCGTGAATCCTCCTGAAGTGCTGTTGCGCGCCAGGGATCTGACGCGCCGCTGGGGCGGTCTGGTCGCCGTGGACAAGCTGTCGCTGTCGTTGGAGCGCGGCACCGTGCACGCCGTTATCGGCACCAATGGCGCCGGCAAGTCCACCCTGATCAACATGTTGTCGGGCGAGATTGCGCCCTCGAGCGGCCAGGTCGAACTGCTGGGGCAGGACGTGACCCACTGGTCCCAGCCCCGCCGCGCGC
The DNA here is from genome assembly GCA_903830985.1 of uncultured beta proteobacterium. Lineage (GTDB taxonomy): Bacteria > Pseudomonadota > Gammaproteobacteria > Burkholderiales > Burkholderiaceae_C > CAIKVZ01. The sequence goes on along the minus strand of CAIKVZ010000044.1, from coordinate 31,366 downwards.
GCGCCGGCCTGGGCCGCAGCTACCAGCGCAACACCATCTACCCGAGCTTCACCGTCTTCGAGAACTGCCGGCTGGCGGCGCAGGCCAGCACGCCGCGGCCCTGGGCCTGGTGGCAGGACGCGCGTCGCTGCCAGGCCAGCATGGCCACGGCGCAGCTCAGCGTGGAACGCGCCGGACTCACCGATCTGTGCGAGCAGCAGGCCGGCCTGCTGTCGCACGGCAAGAAGCGTCAACTGGAAATTGCCATGTGCCTGGCCACCGCTCCCCAGGTGCTGCTGCTGGACGAGCCGCTGGCGGGAATGGGGGCCGAGGAAACCGAACGCATGTTGACGCTGCTCGAGGACTTGCGGGGCCGGCACGCCATTCTGCTGGTCGAGCACGACATGGACGCGGTGTTTCGCATTTCCGACTGCATCACCGTCATGGTTAACGGCGGCGTGATCGCCTCGGGTACGCCGGACTTCGTGCGAAACAGCCACGAAGTGCGTGTGGCCTATCTGGGAGAAGACTGATATGGCTGATATCGCGACTTCCAGCCCGGCAACGGCCCGGCGCGCCGACCTGATCGTCGACGCCCGTGGCCTGAACGCCATGTACGGTTCCAGTCACGTGCTGCACGGTGTGGACCTGCAGATCGCAGCCGGCCAGACCGTGGGCCTGCTGGGTCGCAACGGCATGGGCAAGAGCACGCTGATACGCACGCTGCTCGGCCATGTGGCGCAGCGCTCGGGTCGCATCACCCTGTTCGGGCAGGACGCATCGCGTTTTGCGCCGCACCAGGTGGCGCGGCTGGGCCTGGCCTACGTGCCCGAGGGGCGCGGCGTTTTCCCTAACTTGTCCGTGCGCGAGAACCTGGTGATGGCCGCGCGCAGCGGGCCCGATGGCCGCAACGACTGGACGCTGGAGCGCGTGCTGCACACCTTCCCCCGACTGCAGGAAAGAATCTCCAACCTGGGCGCGCAGCTCTCCGGCGGCGAGCAGCAGATGCTGGCCATCGGCCGGGCCCTGATGACGCACCCCGAGTTGATCGTGCTGGACGAGGCCACCGAGGGCCTGGCGCCCAAGATCGTCACGGAAATCTGGCGCGTGATCGGCGAGATCCGCGCCAGCGGCATCGCCACGCTGATCGTCGACCGGGACTACCGCAAGGTGCTCAAACAGTCCGACCATGCGCTGGTGCTGCAAAAGGGCCAGGTGGTGCTGCAGGGTACGGCCCTGGAGGTGGCACAAAACCCGGCGCTGGCCAACTACCTCGGCGTCTGATGAAGCCGCCTCAGCCCCTGTTGCGAAAGGATGGCCGCGCCGCCTGCTGCTAAGCTTCACGCCCGAATCGCCAACTATGCCTGACCCCTCCATGGAACGAATTCACCGACCGCTGCCAACCGGCCCGGAACTTGCCGAGGCCCCGGACGAAGGCCGTCAGGACATTCTGCAGCTGGAAAAAAAGAACCCGTTTCTCGCCGCCCTGGGCGATCGGGTGCGGGCCCTGCGCGCGCGCCGCGGCATGACGCGCAAAGCCACGGCCCTGGCGGCCGACGTGTCGGAGCGGCACCTGGCGAACCTGGAGTACGGCGTGGGCAATGCCTCCATCCTGGTACTGCTGCAGGTGGCCGGCGCCCTGCAATGCTCCCTGGGCGAACTCATCGGTGACGTCACCACCTCTTCGCCTGAATGGCTGCTGATTCGCGAATTGCTGGAACAGCGCGACGACGCCACGCTGCAGCGCGTGCGCATCGCCATCGGCGAGATGCTGGGCACGGGCGGTGGCAATGCGGCGCACAGTTCGCGCGTGGCACTCATCGGTTTGCGCGGCGCCGGCAAGTCCACGCTGGGCCAGATGCTGGCCGACGACCTGGGATTCCCCTTTGTCGAACTGAGCCGCGAGATCGAGAAGTTCGCCGGCTGCAGCGTGTCGGAAATTCAGGCTTTGTACGGAGTGAACGCTTACCGGCGTTACGAGCGCCGGGCGCTGGAGGAGGCGATACAGATCTACCCCGAAGCCGTGATCGCCACGCCCGGCGGCCTGGTGTCGGATCCGGCCACCTTCAACCAGCTGCTGGCGCACTGCACCACGGTGTGGCTGCAGGCCGACCCGGAAGACCACATGCGTCGCGTCACGGCCCAGGGCGACCTGCGCCCCATGGCGGCGAGCAAGGAAGCCATGGAAGACCTCAAAGGCATTCTGGCGGGCCGCGCTGCCTTCTATTCCAAGGCCCAGCTAAGGGTCGACACCAGCGAACAGCCGCTGGAGCCGACCTTTGCGGCGCTGCGCGCCATGGTGCGCAAGCTGCTGCAGTTGCCGGGCTGATCAGCTGTGCGGCTGCGCCGCCCAGGGGTTGATCAGTTTCACGCCCGTTCCCTCGAAGTCGCGCACATTGCGCGTTGCCAGCATGAAGTCGTGTGCCATGGCGATGGCGGCGATGGCGCCATCGGCAAAGCTCACGGGTTTGCCGGCGGCCTGTGCGCTGGCGTTGACGCGGGCAAAGGCCTGTGCCGCCACCTTGTCAAAGGCCAGGATGCGGCCTTCGAACAGCGGCAGCACGCGTTCCTCCAGCGCCAACGCGAGTTCGCTGCGGCGTCGTCCCAAGGGCAGGGCCGCGACGCCGGCCAGCAGTTCGGCCAGGTTCACCGTCGTCAGGTAAAGCGTTGCCGGCTCCTGGGCGTCCAGCCAGGCGAGAACCACAGGGTCCGGCCGTGACTTGAGCGGCTCGGAGACGACGTTGGTGTCCAGGACAATCATGTGAAATCCGCTGGCGCTACGACGCTGGCATCGCGCTCGAATTCGAGCTCCACGCCACCCAGGCTGCGGCCGATGTCGGCCAGCGCCGCCCCCATGCCTGACTTGGGGCGCACGGCGTTTTCCAGAATGTGGCGAATTTCAGCCTCGGTGCTGCGACCGTGTTGCGTGGCACGTGCTTTCAGGGCGCGGTGCGTGGCCTCGGGCAGTTTTCGGATGGTGACGGATGACATGAAGACCTCCTTGGACGACTGAGAATGATATCAATATTTACAAATGATGTCATTTCCCTGCGCCTTTGCCAGAATTGCAGAAAGATGCATAAAAATGCTTTACAGCTTTAGACGACATGCATTATTATGCGTGTACACCAACCGATCAATGCATCTTGTTCCTCATTTCAGGAGACTTCCCGTGACCCAAACCGCCCGCGTCGAATACCAGACCGACCCTGCCCAGTACAAGCACTGGAAACTGACTTTCGACGGCCCGGTGGCCACGCTCAAGGCCGACTTTGACGAAAACGCCGGTCTGCGTCCGGGCTACAGGCTCAAGCTCAACAGCTACGACCTGGGCGTGGACATCGAACTGAACGACGCCGTGTCGCGCATCCGCTTCGAGCACCCCGAAGTGCGCACCGTGGTCATGACCAGCGCCAAGGAAAAGGTGTTCTGTTCGGGCGCCAACATCTTCATGCTCGGCGTCTCCAGCCACGCCTGGAAAGTGAACTTCTGCAAGTTCACCAACGAGACGCGCAACGGCCTGGAGGATTCTTCCGCGCACAGCGGCCTGAAATTCCTCGCGGCGGTGAACGGCGCTTGCGCTGGCGGCGGCTACGAGCTGGCCCTGGCCTGCGATGAAATTATCCTGGTGGACGACCGCTCCAGCGCCGTGAGCCTGCCCGAAGTGCCCCTGCTGGGCGTGCTGCCCGGCACTGGCGGCCTGACCCGCATCACCGACAAGCGCCACGTGCGCCACGACCTGGCAGACCTGTTTTGCACCAGCGTCGAAGGCGTGCGCGGCGACAAGGCCGTGGCCTGGCGCCTGGTGGATGCGGTGGCCAAGCCCGCCGTGTTTGCGCAAAAGGTGCAGGAGCGCGCCCTGGCCCTGGCCGCGCAGAGCGACCGCCCCGCCGACGGCACGGGTGTGTCACTGGCGCCGCTGCAGCGTGAAATCGTTGCCGACGCCCTGCGCTACGGCCATGTGAACGTGGAGATCGACCGCGCCAAACGCACTGCTGCCATCACGGTGAAAGGCCCTGCCGGAGCCCAGCCGAGCGACGTCGCAGGCATCGAAGCGGCTGCCGCCAACTGGTACCCGCTGGCCATGGCGCGCGAACTCGAAGACGCGATCCTGCAACTGCGCACCAACGAAACCGAGATCGGCACCTGGCTGATCAAGACCGAAGGCGACGTGGACGCCGCGCTGGCGCTGGACGCCACACTGCAGGCGCACGCCGGCCATTGGCTGGTGCGCGAGACCGTCGGCCTGCTGCGCCGCACTTTCAGCCGGCTGGATGTGTCCTCGCGCAGCCTGTTTGCGCTGATCGAACCCGGCTCCTGCTTTGCCGGAACCCTGCTCGAACTGGCCCTGGCCTGCGACCGCAGCTACCAGCTGATGCTGCCCGACGACGAAGCCAAGTCGCCGAAGATCGCGGTCAGCGCGCTCAACTTCAGCCTGTATCCCATGGCCACGGAGCAAAGCCGCCTGGGCCGGCGCTTCTACGACGAGCAGCCCGCGCTGGACGCCGTGCGCGCCGTGCTCGGACAAGCCCTGGACGCGGACGCGGCTTTCGCTTTGGGTCTGGTCACGAGCAATCCCGACGACATAGACTGGGCCGACGAAGTGCGCATTGCCATCGAGGAGCGCGTGGCCATGTCGCCCGACTCGCTCACCGGCCTGGAAGCAAACCTGCGCTTCAACGGCCCCGAGACCATGGCGACGCGCGTCTTCGGTCGCCTCACCGCCTGGCAGAACTGGATCTTCCAGCGCCCCAACGCCGTCGGCGAAAAGGGTGCGCTCAAGGTCTACGGCAAGGGCGACAAGGCGGTCTTTGACTGGAACCGTGTTTAGGCGCCCACTTGAATTGAATATTTGAATCCTATTTTCACCAACGAGGACACAGCATGACGACGACGACCATGAATTACAGCGACAAGATTCCGAACAACGTGAACCTGAGCGAAGACCGCACGCTGCAGCGCGCGCTCGAGCAGTGGCAGCCCAACTACCTGAAGTGGTGGGGCGACATGGGCCCGGACCATTCGCAGAACTTCGATGTCTACCTGCGCACGGCGGTGAGCGTCGATCCCCAGGGCTGGGCGCAGTTCGGCCACGTGAAGATGCCCGATTACCGTTGGGGCATCTTTTTGAACCCGGCCGAGAAGGACCGCAAGATCCATTTCGGCGACCATCTGGGCGAAGCCGCCTGGCAGGACGTCCCCGGCGAATACCGCGCAAATCTGCGCCGCATCATCGTCACCCAGGGCGATACCGAGCCGGCATCGGTCGAGCAGCAGCGCCATCTGGGACTGACCTGCCCCAGCCAGTACGATCTGCGCAACCTGTTCCAGGTGAACGTGGAAGAAGGTCGCCACCTGTGGGCCATGGTCTATCTGCTGCACAAGTACTTCGGCCGCGACGGCCGCGAGGAAGGCGAAGCGCTGCTGGAACGCCGCAGCGGCCAGGAAGACAACCCGCGCATCCTGCAGGCCTTCAACGAAGAGACGCCGGACTGGCTGTCCTTCTTCATGTTCACCTACTTCACGGACCGCGACGGCAAGTTCCAGTTGTGCGCCCTGGCGGAAAGCTCGTTCGACCCGCTGGCACGCACCACCAAGTTCATGCTGACCGAAGAGGCGCACCACATGTTCGTCGGTGAGTCGGGCATCTCCCGCGTCATCAGCCGCACCTGCGCCGCCATGAACGAGATGAAGACCGACGACGTAGGCAAACTGCGCGCCGCCGGCGTGATCGACCTGCCCACGATCCAGCGCTACCTGAACTTCCACTTCAGCGTCACCATCGACCTGTTCGGCTCCGATGAGTCGAGCAATGCCGCCACCTTCTACACCACGGGCCTGAAGGGCCGCTTCGAAGAAGGCAAGCGCAATGACGACCACCTGCTCAAGGGCAGCACCTACAAGGTGCTCGCAGTGCAGGGCAACCAGTTGGTGGACAAGGAAGTTCCCATGCTCAACGCGCTCAACGAAGTGCTGCGCGACGACTACATCCTGGACTCGGTGGGCGGCGTGAACCGCTGGAACAAGCTGATCGAAAAGGCCGGCATCCCGTTCAAGCTCAAGGCGCCGCACAAGGCTTTTCACCGCAACATCGGCGCGCTGTCCAAGGTCAAGGTCTCGCCCGAAGGCCGCGTCCTGTCCGAAGCCGAATGGTCGGCGCACCGCGACCAGTGGCTGCCCAGCGAAGGCGATCGCGCCTTCGTCGCCAGCCTGATGGGCCGCGTTGTCGAGCCCGGCAAGTTCGCCAACTGGATCGCGCCCCCGGTCATGGGCATCAACCGCCAGTCGGTGGACTTCGACTACGTGCGTTTCAACTAAACTGATTCGCTCCCGTCAAAAACACAGGGGTCTCGTGCCCCTGTTTTTTCGTCTGCAACCGCTCCAAGGTCACGCCAACATGACTGATACCACCGCTATACAGCAGCACCTGATCGACCCCGAGATTTGCATACGCTGCAACACCTGCGAAGCCATCTGCCCGGTGCAGGCGATCACGCACGACACGCGCAATTACGTGGTCGATGCCGACAAATGCAACCTGTGCATGGCCTGCCTGCCACCCTGTCCCACAGGCTCCATTGACAACTGGCGCAGCATGCCGCGCGTACTGGCCTACACGCCGGCGGAGCAGTTGCTGTGGGACGAACTGCCGCCCGAGTTGACGCCCGAGCAACTGGCCGAGGCCGGCGTGACGGTCGCAGCTGAAGCACCTGCCGCAGCAGCGGTTGACGTCAGCGGAGAAACAGCTTTCAACTCCTCGGCCTTCGGCGCCACGTTGCCGCCCTGGTCGGCGGCCCACGCCTACACCAACCTGTACGGCCCGAAGTCGGCGCAGAAATACATCAGCGCCACCGTGGTCGGCAATGTGCGCGTCACCGACGTGGGCAAGGACTACGACACGCACCACGTCATGCTGGATTTCGGCCACCTGCCTTTTCCCGTGCTCGAAGGCCAGTCCATCGGTATCCTGCCGCCGGGGCTGGACGAGCAGGGAAGGGCGCATCACGCGCGCCAGTACTCCATCGCCAGCCCGCGCAACGGCGAACGCCCGGGCTACAACAACCTGTCGCTCACCGTCAAGCGCGTGCTCGAAGACCACCAGGGCCAGGCCGTGCGCGGTGTCGCCTCCAACTACCTGTGCGACCTCCGGGTCGGCGACAGCGTGCAGGTCATCGGCCCGTTTGGCGCGAGCTTTCTGATGCCGAACCACCCGCGCTCCAACATCGTGATGATCTGCACCGGCACCGGTTCGGCCCCGATGCGCGCCATGACCGAATGGCGCCGGCGCCTGCGCCAGTCCGGCAAATTCGAAGGTGGCAAGCTCATGCTGTTCTTCGGCGCGCGCACCCAGGAAGAGCTGCCTTACTTCGGTCCGCTGCAGAACCTGCCCAAGGATTTCATCGACATCAACTTCGCCTTCTCGCGCACGCCGGGCCAACCCAAACGCTATGTGCAGGACCTGATGCGCGAACGCGCTGCCGACCTGGTAGCGCTGCTGGCCGACGCCAACACCTGCCTTTTTGTTTGCGGACTCAAGAGCATGGAGGAGGGCGTGGTGCTGGCCCTGCGCGACGTGGCGCAGCAGGCCGGTCTGCACTGGGACAGCGTGGGCGCGGCGCTCAAGGCCGAAGGCCGGCTCCACCTGGAAACCTATTGATATAAGCCGCCGTCGTCATTGAATCCGTCATTGCGAGGCCACAGGCCGCGGCAATCCATGAATTCATTGGCCATGGATTGCTCCCATATGCTCGTCATAACGTCATATCGTTACCCTACGGAGTTTTCATGATTCAAGCCTTCATCTGCGACGCCGTTCGCACCCCCTTTGGCCGCTACGGCGGCGCCTTGTCGGGCGTGCGCGCTGACGACCTGGGCGCGATCCCGCTGCAGGCGCTGATGGCGCGCAATCCGAACGTGGATTGGGCCGCAGTGGACGACGTGCTGTTCGGCTGCGCGAATCAGGCCGGCGAGGACAACCGCAACGTGGCGCGCATGGCCCTGCTGCTGGCAGGCCTGCCGCAAGAAGTGCCGGGTGCGACGCTGAACCGATTGTGCGGCTCCGGCCTGGACGCGGTGGGCAGTGCGGCGCGCGCCATTCGCTGCGGTGAGGCCGAGCTGATGTTTGCCGGCGGCGTGGAGAGCATGAGCCGCGCCCCCTTCGTCATGCCCAAAGCCGAATCTGCCTTCAGCCGCAGCAACGCGGTGTATGACACCACCATGGGTTGGCGCTTCGTGAACCGTTTGATGAAGGAGCGCTTTGGCATCGACTCCATGCCCGAAACCGCAGAGAACGTGGCCAAGGAATTCGGCATCGAGCGCGAAGCCCAGGACCGCATGGCGCTGCGTTCGCAGACGAATGCGCTGCGTGCGCAGAAGGAAGGCTTCTTCGACGCGGAGATCACGCCGGTGACGATCGCGCAAAAGAAGGGCGATGCCATCGTGGTCAGTCAGGACGAGCATCCCCGCGCCACTTCCATGGAAGCCCTGGCCAAGCTCAAGGGTGTGGTGCGCCCTGACGGCAGTGTCACGGCGGGCAATGCCTCGGGCATCAACGACGGCGCCTGCGCTTTGCTGCTGGCCAGCGAAGCCGCCGCCGCGCGCCATGGGCTCACGCCACGGGCCCGCGTGGTCGGCATGGCCTGCACGGGCGTGGCGCCACGCATCATGGGTTTCGGTCCGGCACCGGCCACGCGCAAGGTTTTGCAGCTCACCGGCCTCACGCTGGCCCAGATGGACGTGATCGAACTCAATGAAGCCTTTGCCGCGCAGGGCCTGGCCGTGATGCGCGATCTGGGCCTGACGGACGACGATGCGCGTGTCAATCCGAACGGCGGCGCCATCGCCCTGGGTCATCCCCTGGGCGCCAGCGGCGCGCGCCTCGTCACCACGGCCGTGAACCAGTTGCAGCGCAGCGGCGGGCGCTACGCTCTGGCGACGATGTGCATCGGCGTGGGCCAGGGCATCGCGCTGATCGTCGAGCGCGTGTAGTTCAAGGGGCGGTCCTCACGCTCAGCTGCATCAAGGCATCGCATATCCTGTCAGGGCGCAAATGGAACCATCGCTGATCGCAAAACACTACCTGAAGGCGCTCGACCTGCAGGCGCAGCCGCCGACGCTGGCGTACCTGAATGAACTGGTGCGGCGCCACATCGCCCGGTTTTCGTTTTGTAGCATCGGCCCGCGACTGGGCCTGGACCTGCCGCTGGATCTGCCTGCGCTTTTCGAGCGCATCGTCGTGCAACGGCGCGGCGGCTACTGTTTCGAGCACAACGGACTCTTCCACGACGTGCTCGCGGAGTTGGGCTTCGATGTGCAGTTGCTGCTGGCGCGAGTCATCTTCTCGGGCATTGCCCATCCGGGTCTGACGCATCGGCTGACGCTTGTCAATTTGGCCGAGGACAGGTACATCGCTGATGTCGGATTCGGTCCCATGGTGCCGCGTGCCGCCATCAGCCTGTCAGGCGTACCCGACATCCGGGGAGGACGGTCCTACCGCATGCACGAAGCAACGCCGAATGAATGGCACCTGCAGTTGATGAAGGACGGTGACTGGCTTTCGCTTTACCGCTTTGAAATCCTGCGCTACGGTCAGGCCGATTGCGAACTCGGACACTTCTTCTCGCACCGACACCCGGATGCCGTGTTCGTGAACAACCTGGTTGCGTCGCGGATCCTGGACGGCGAAGTGAGGTCGCTGCGCAACCGCGAATACCGGATCCTGCGACCCGCAGGAGATGAAGTTCGACCCATAGCGGGGCCTGAACAACTGCACGCGATCCTGGTGCAGGAACTCGACCTGTGGGTGACCCAGGCCGAAGGCCAAATTCTGTTCGGAGCTTTGCCCTGAATCCAATCGCTGCGGCTTTTGTTCGGGCTGACTGCAGGACTGCAACAGGGAACCCAAGCGCTTCGGCGTCATGGGGTCGAGCCTTGCGAGTGTCAATCCTGATTGGTCAGACATCAAGATTCAGCCTGCCACGCTGCAGTCATTGGTGATCGGAAATTGCGAGCCCATTGTCGACAACGAGGGCCAGGGTAAGCCAGCGTCCAGCCGGCGGGCGACGGCCCGAATTGCCAGAAGGCCTGCGTTCACCGCGGTTTATGCGCCTGCAGCGTGATCTTTTCTGTCAACTGTTGCGCCATGTCGGATGCTATGGCCCGTCCCACCACGTCATGCTCGAACAGACAGTCGTTCAGGCAAAGCGAGGTTTTCGTCAGGGCATCTCGAAACGCAGCCAATGCATCGGCCAGTTCGGCCCAGCGTGCATCGAGACCGTCAGATTCATTGGGCTTGTTCGTCATCCGTAGCCCTTCGTTGGTCACAGGCGATCCGTCGAACGGATCAGAAACTTTCCCATGCATCGCCAGCCGCCTTCGCGCCAACTTTTGCAGGGCCGGCAATCGGCGCTGCCGTGGAATGGGACACGGGTTTGGGCTTGATGGACCCGGCGAGTTTGCGCGGTGCTGCGCTGGAAATGGGCGCGCGACTGATGGGCTGGATGGATGCGGGGCGTATTTCCGCGCTGCCCTGACTCGGGTCCAGGGTGAACACCGACACCGACTTGACCAATTCCTGCGCCTGAGAGTCCAGACTGCTCGCAGCGGCCGCCATCTCTTCGACCAGCGCGGCGTTTTGCTGCGTCACCTGATCCATTTGAACCACCGCCTCACCCACCTGAGAGACACCCTGGCTTTGCTCGCTGCTGGCCGCGCTGATCTCGCCCATGAGGTCGGCGACACGTCGGATGGAACTCACCACCTCGGACATGGTGACGCCGGCCTGGTCCACCAGCGCCGTGCCCTGCTCGACGCGCTCGACACTGGTGTCGATCAATCCCTTGATTTCCTTGGCAGCTTGCGCCGAGCGTCCCGCCAGGGAGCGGACTTCCGTCGCCACCACCGCAAAACCGCGACCCTGCTCACCGGCGCGGGCCGCTTCCACCGCCGCATTGAGCGCCAGAATATTGGTCTGAAACGCAATGCCGTCGATGACCCCAATGATGTCGGCTATCTTGCGCGACGCGTCGTTGATGCCTTTCATGGTTCCCACCACCTGCGCGACGACTGCACCGCCCTGTACCGCGATCGCGCTGGCGCTCACCGCCAGTTGGTTGGCCTGACGCGCGCTGTCGGCATTCTGCTTGACGGTGGCGCTGAGCTGCTCCATCGAAGCCGCTGTTTGCTCCAGCGCACTGGCCTGCTGCTCGGTGCGGGAGGACAGGTCCTGCGTGCCCTGGGCAATTTCAAAGGAGGCGCTGGAGACACTCTGCGCCCCCTGGCGGACATTGGCCACCACGGTCGCCAGACCGGCCTGCATGTCCTTCAGTGCGCCCAGCAACTGCCCGGTTTCATCGTTACCGCGAATTTCAATCGGCATCCTCAGATCGCCGCCAGCCGCCGCCTGGGCCACCAGCACGGCCTGCCTGATCGGGACGATGATGGAATGGGTAACCCACTTGCCCAGCAGGGTGGCCAAGATCAGGGCCAGCAGGCTGCCACCCAGAATTGCACCGCGATTGAGTGCGCGCAGAGCGTCGGCCTCAGCCACGCGGGTCACCAACAAATCAGATTCGACTTTCTCAAAATCAACTTTCAGGGCGCGGAAAGTGTCCATCGTGGTCTTGCCACGGCCCTCGCCAAAAGCGGCAACCAGTTCGGCCATGGTCTTGCTGCCCGCCACCACTTCCCTGCGCAGCTGAATCAGGGACTCTTCCACGGCCTTGAATGCTTGATGTTGCGCCATCATTTCATCCAGCCGCTTTTCTTGTGCCGGGTTGTGGGTCAATTCTTTGGCTTCTTTCCAGTCCTTCTCAAAGCTTTGTTGTCCTGCAGTCCAGGGCGCCAGGAAGCGGTCCTCGGCTGCGAGCAGATAGCCGCGGGCGCCGGTTTCCATGTTGACCATGTCCTCGGTCAAAGCGTCGCCACTGCTCAACATCTGGTAGGTGTGGATATTGAGCTTCTCGGCTTGCGCCAGCTTGGCGGCACTGTAGAGCGCTCCCCCGGCCACGAGCAGGAAGACGGCGATCACCGCGGCAAACGCCAGGGTCAGACGCTGGGCGATGGGCAGATTGGCTATTTTCATGAGTCATCTCGGCAGTGGTTGGGTCAACGAAGGCGCAGTTTCAAGCTGTCGCCGTCAAGGCCAACACACTTTCCAGCGTCATTGTGTTGCCCGGGCCTGCCCGTATCTGTGCGGCAACGCACTTATCGATACGTCTGTGCATCTCGCACTGAGTCTGCGATTTCGATCGCAAGAAAGTTGGACGGGGAACGTCTGACGGGTGATCGTCCTCTTGAAGACGCGTTTTGTCGTCCGAGCATTTGCCTGCAAACAGGGGTGCATCGGTGCGCTGGCGCACATACGGGTGCAACCGTAGCCCTTAAGCTGCCCCGCCGATGGTCACTTTCAAATTCATTCTGAGGACCGCCTTCGAACCGATGGACAAAGATGCAGCACTCCCATATGAATCCAGGCGACTACACCACCCAAGCATGCCCACAGCAGCGGGGGCGCAACGCGCGAGCTTTCAAACTCTTGCCGGGCAAGCGCTGGGTACTTTGCCTGGTTCTCTCCGGTCTATTTTTGGCCGCTCGGGGCAGCCGGGCCGCTGAAGTCGATCTGGCGGATCTGTCACTCGAACAGTTGCTTGAAGTGAAGGTTGTTTCAGCCTCCAAGTTTGCGCAGCGCGGGCGCGATGCGCCTTCTGCCGTTCAGGTCATCGGTCGCGAAGAGATCCGCCGCCACGGCTGGCGCACCTTGACCGAGGCCTTGAATACCCTGCCCGGTCTGTACGCCAGCAACGACAAAGCCTACGACTTTCAGGGAGCGCGCGGTTTCCAGATCACCGGCGACTACAACACGCGCTTCCTGCTGCTGGTGGACGGTCAACGCAACAACGACAACATCTTCCAGTCGGCCATGACCGGCTCGGAAGGCTGGCTGGACCTGTCGACCATTGAGCGCATCGAATACATTCCCGGCGCTGGCTCGGCCCTGTACGGCTCCAACGCCATGTTTGGCGTCATCAACGTCATCACTCGCCAGGGCGATGGCACGGGACAAAACGAACTTGCCGCTCGCCGCTCGGGCCTTTACGGCAATGGCGTCAATCTGGTCAGCAGCCACATTCTTCAAGTCGCCGAACAGGACACGCGGGTGTTCCTGCAGTATTCGTCTGAGCACAAGACCGGGCGCGACCTGGCCTACAGCGACCCGCTGGGGCAACTGGTCCGCGCCGACGGCAGCGTGTCTCCCGACGGCGTGGCGCATGGATTGGACAGCGCACGCAACCAGCACCTGATGGCGCGCGTCGACCGCGGCGAGTGGAGCGTGCGCCTGATCAGCCACGAGCGCACCCAGCATCCTTCGGCCGCGAATTACCTGACCCTGTTTGACGACCCGTCCTTGACCGTCTTCGACCGGGGTACGCAGCTCAGTGCTTCGGTTGACCATGCGCTGAGCGAGAACAGCCGCCTGTACGCCCGGGTCGGCTATTCCGACTTCATCTATCGCGGGGTCTATCCCTACCTGGATGCGGGCATTGGCTACTACCGCAACCTGGACGATGTGCAGGGGCGCGTGCTGGACGGGGAACTGCGCTACCAGTGGCAGGGCGAATCGCATCGACTGGTGACCGGCATCGAACTGTCGCGTGACTTGTTGGCACGCCAAAAGAACTTCAACTCGGTCCCCGCAGCCAGCCTGGGCACCGTGGACGTTGGCATCAATACGCCGATCACGCGCAGCGGGCTGTTTGTGCAGGACGCATGGCAACTCGACCCGGCGTGGCTGCTGAGTCTGGGGCTGCGCATGGACAGCGCCAGCGGCCAGCAAACCAGCACCAGCCCCCGGCTGGCCGTGATCTGGCAGGCGGCGCCGGACTGGACCGTCAAGTTCCTCGCCGGACGCGCCTACCGTTCGCCCAATGCCTATGAAGGCCAGTTCAGCGGCGGCTACTACATGAATAACCCCAATCTGATGGCTGAGACCATTCGCTCCGTCGAGGGTGTGGTCGAATGGCGCAGCTCGCAGGGCAGTCGCTGGCAGTTCTCGCTCTACCAGAATCAGCTCGACAAGCTGATTCAGCAAGTCGACGTTGACGGCACCGGCAGCCTGCAGTTCCGCAATATCGGTAACGCCCGCATTCATGGCGCCGAGCTGGGGCTGGAGCAAAAATACAGCGACGGCGCGCAATGGCGTGCCAGCCTGGCACTGAACCGTGGCAGCACCGACGGCGTGAACGCCAGCGCCGACAACAGTCCCGCTTGGATTGCCAAGACCTCTGGCAGCGCCCCCTTGTTCGGGGACGCCTTGGTACTGGCCGGCGAGTTGCAACTGATCGGCCCGCATGACTACCTTTGGAACGCCGCGCGGTATTCGGTGCCGACGGAAGTGCTGGCCAACCTCACCGCCAGCTTTCCCAAGTTGCTGGTGAAGGGGCTGAGCGCTCAGTTGCGTGTCAGTAATCTGTTCGATCGCGCGATGGCCCAGCCGGCTTCGCCCGAGCTACCGTCCGCGAACGTGCCGCAACCGGGGCGCGAACTCAGTGCCACGCTGAGCTATGCGTTTTAGCGCCCTGTTCCTGCTGCTGCTGTGCTGCGCTGCGCCGCTGACGCAGGCGCAGGGCGTTGTGTCGACAGCAGCACCGCTGCAGGCGGTGCTGCTGTACAACTTTGCTTCCTACACCGAGTGGCCGAGCTTGCCAGAGGAGAAGATAAAGTTCTGTGTGATGGGGAGCGAGGCTTTGCTGGAGTCGCTCAACCGTCTGAAAAACAGGACGATCAAGGGTCGGGCGATGGAGGTCAATGCGATCAATTCCGCGCTGCAGGCGGGGTCGTGCCAGGTGGTATTTTTCGGTTGGGATGCACACCCGAGAATCCACGAAATCAGCCAGGTCACACGCTCCACCCCGGTGCTGCTGGTGGCCGAGGAGAATGACTTTGACCCCAGCGATGTGGTGATCTCCTTGCGTTTGGAAGAAGGTCGCTACAGCTTCAAGATCAACCAGACCGGTGCGCGAACCCGCGCGCTCGTGCTGAGTTCCAATTTGTTGAAGCTGGCGGCGCAGGTGAATTGAGCACAGCATGCACGAGCGTTTCAGTCAACTCTCCATTGGCGGCAAGCTCAGGGCCATCAACCTGCTGATGGTCACCTCGGTGGCCGTCTTGAGCATGCTCATTCTGAGCGTCTTTCTGTACCAGGCGCAGATGGAGGACCATCAAAGGAACACCGACAATCTGGTCCGCGCGCTGGCCGAGAGTCTGAATTCAACCCTGCTGTTCGACGATGCAAAGACCGCCGCGATCACGCTGAATGGACTGTCGCAAACCCAGGACATCCGTTACGCCAATCTTTACAAGCCGGACGGCCGTCTTTTTGCCAGCCATCGCCGCGCAGGCGTGGATCCATCCATGCTAAAAGTCGGGCTCCAGGGGGCGCAAAGTGGCGCGCCCTTCTTCAACGACTCCGACGAGGTGGTGTTCAAGATGCTGGACCCGGCGGACAATGCCACACCGATTGGTACGTTGGTTGTCAACCAGTCGCTGGAGCGGGCGCACAATCAATTGTGGCGGCAATTGGCAGTGCTGCTGCTGACCAGCCTCGGGGGCTTCGTGCTGCTGACTTCGCTGCTCAACCGCTTGCAGACAACCATCACCCGACCCTTGTTGGCCTTGAGCGACACCATGCACCGTGTGCGCCAAGACGGCGACCTGAATGGCCGGGCGCAACATTCGAGTGACGATGAGATCGGTCAACTGGGGCAGAGCTTCAACCATTTGATGACGGAGCTGCAGCAGCGCGATGAGGATAGAAACGTGGCGACGGTGCGCCTTTCGGCCGTGCTGCAAGCCGTGCCGGACCTGATGTTTGAAGTCGATCATGACGGGGTCTATCTGAATATCTGGGGCGTTCGCAATGATTTGCTGGCGGCACCCTCCAGTGAACTGCTGGGACGCCGGGTCAGCGACGTGCTGCCGCTGGCGGCGGCCGAAGAAGTGATCTGCGGCATCCGCGAGGCCGATGCCGCAGCTACCGGCTATTCCTTCGGGCGACAAATCGTCCTGACTGTGCCGGCCGGTGCAGACCGCTGCTTTGAACTCTCGGTGGCCAGACACCAGGGGCTGCAAGGGCGCGCTGCAACCTATATCGTGCTGTCGCGTGACATCACCGAACGCCGAAACGCCGAAGAGGAAATTCGCCAGCTGGCTTTCTATGATGTGCTGACCCAACTGCCGAATCGGCGTCTGCTCATGGACCGACTGCAGAACGCCATGGCGTTCTCGGCGCGCACGCGCCACTTTGGTGCCCTGCTTTTTCTGGACATGGACCGGTTCAAGACCATCAACGACACCCTGGGCCATGACCACGGCGACCTCATGCTGATTGAGGTCGCGCGGCGTGTTCAGTCGTGCCTGCGCGAAGCCGACACGGTGGCGCGCCTGGGAGGCGACGAATTCGTTGTCATCCTCTACGAACTCGATGGCAGCGCCGATGTCGCCACCCGCAAGTCGGCGCAGGTGGCGGAAAAAATCCGCATCGCTCTGGCCGCGCCCTACCAGCTCAATGACCACGAGCGCTACAGCTCGCCGAGCATTGGCGTGTGCATGTACCTGGGCAATGAGGTCGCAGCCGACGAATTGCTCAAGTGCGCCGACGTGGCCATGTACAAGGCCAAGGACGACGGCAGAAATCTGGTGCGCTTCTTTGGCCACGCCATGCAACTGGCGGTCGAGATCCGGGCATCGCTGGACCTCGAATTGCGCCAGTGCGTGTCTGAGCAGCAACTGCTGCTGTTCTATCAGCTGCAAGTTGACCAGCATGGCGTGGCCTTGGGTGCCGAGGCCTTGGTGCGCTGGCTTCATCCCGTCAAAGGTTTGATTCCGCCCGCACACTTCATCGACATTGCCGAGGAAAGCAACCTGATCATCGATATCGGTAATTGGGTGCTTGACACCGCGTGCGCGCAACTCAAGACCTGGTCCGCCCACCCATCAACCGAGGGCCTGACCATTGCCGTGAACGTCAGCGCCCACCAGTTCAAGCAGGCGCAGTTCGTTGATCTGGTGACCGCCGCCGCGCTTCGCCATGGCATCGAGCCGTCACGCTTGAAGCTTGAATTGACCGAGAGCGTCATCCTGGAGGACGTGGATGGCGTCATCGCCAAAATGCATATTCTGAAAAAGCTGGGTTTTGCCCTGTCGCTGGATGACTTTGGCACGGGCTATTCCTCCTTATCCTATCTGAAGCTGCTGCCAATAAGTCAGATCAAGATTGACAGAAGTTTTGTGACCGACATCGAGACCGACCCGAATGACGCGGTGATGGTGCGCAGCATCATCGACCTGGCCCGGAACTTCAATTTGGCTGTGATCGCCGAGGGCGTGGAAACACCCGCCCAGCTGGACTTTCTGGTGCGCAATGGCTGCCGGGAGTTTCAGGGTTTCTGCTTCGGCAAGCCGGTGCCCATCGAAGCGTTTGAGCAGCAGCTCGCGCAGCTTGAAGCTGAACCAACCGGAATACAGATACAGGGCCCATCAGGGGATGCCTCTCTGTGCCTGCCGTGAACCAGAGCAGGGCTCTTTTTGAACATGCGGCCAAAGCCCTCCAAATTTTGTGCGGTGCGGATTCTGGGAAAATTGGCGACAACGCCATATCAAGTTATCTGCGCAGGTCTGGTGCCAAGGACCCCCTCCAATGAAATGCCATCAGCGAAATTAGCCATGCAAGACTCAGAACGTTGCTGCGGAACAGGGACCTGCATCATGGATGCCCACGGTCGTTGCTGGTGCGGCCAGCAATGGGATGGCGTGAAGATGTCCAGGCCCGTCGTCGGCAGCGAAGCGACTTTGGAAATTTCCGACTTGGTTCCAGCGGCCAAAGCGGCGGACCCCGAATGAGTTCAGCTAACGGTCCCGGCCCGAGCGTGTTGGCGAAGTCGCTGGGATATGCTGGGCTGATTCCCTTTGTGGGGCTGGCGCTGGCGCAGTGGACTCTGGCGCCGGCACACCGTACCTTCATCGGTCTTGCGCTGCTCGGTTACGGCGCAACGATCGCCAGCTTTCTGGGCGCCATTCACTGGGGCCTGGTCATGCGTGACGCATCAAGGGCGTCTTTCCGTTTTTTGGTTTGGGGCGTTGTACCCAGCCTGGTCGCCTGGATCGCGTTGCTGACTGGTCCCGTGCCCGGGCTGCTGGTGATTGCTGGCTTGCTGTGGGCGTGCTTTGCCGTCGATCGCTGGATATACGCCCGCTTTCAAGTCCCGGGCTGGCTGTCCATGCGGCTGTCGCTGACCCTGGTTGCCAGTGCCAGTTGCGTAGTGGGGGAAATGGGCGTGTTGCGATGAAAGCCCTGATGTTGAATGCTGATTTTTCAGCGCGCTGCGTTGTCGACAGCGACACCGTTCCTTGGCAGCCATCCCCGTCCCCCTGGGTCCATCGCAGACTGTTGGAACGTGACGGGGGCGAAGTGGCGCGGGCTACTTCCATTGTTCGATATGGTGCAGGTGCGAGCTTCGATTCGCATAGCCACGATTTGGGAGAAGAAATTTTCGTGCTCGACGGTACATTGAGCGACGAATTCGGAGACTACGGGCCTGGCACTTACCTGAAGAACCCACCAGGCTCCAGCCATGCGCCATTCTCTGAGGGCGGCTGCATTTTATTTGTCAAGTTGCGGCATCTCGCTTCCGATGAAAGTCAAAGGGTCGTGGTCCACACCCACCAGTCGCCGTGGCACCGTGGAATGGTGGACGGACTGACGGTCATGCCCTTGTCTGAATTCGGGACTTGCCATACGGCGCTGGTTCGCTGGGCACCGCAGACCTGTTTCAATCCGCACAGACATTACGGTGGCGAGGAAATATATGTCGTCGAGGGCGTCTTTTCCGATGAGCATGGAAACTACCCCAGAGGCAATTGGATTCGCAGTCCGCACCTCAGCCAGCACAAGCCGTTCAGTGTCCAGGGATGTCTGATTCTGGTCAAAACCGGGCACCTTCTCGACGGATAGGCCAGCCCCTTTATGGCACCCTCCATGGACGCTCTTCGTTTCTGGATGGAGGCGCAAGGAAGCGGAATATTTACCGCTGCTTCACCCCTGCTTGACCCGGGCCGCTTAGCATGCTCCTGGATAATTCGCGCGGCGCAAAGATTTTCGCGGCATCTGAAAATGATGCAGCACAGGCTGTTGCCGAACCCGTGGACACCCAACTCGAAAATAGCATCATGAATGTCTTGAAGAATAAATTCGCACTGACCATATGGGTTGCCGGCCTGCTTGCAACGGCATCCTGCGGTGGCGCCGCTGCCGGCGTTGGAATTTCGCTGCAGATCGGTATCGCCCCACCGCCGCAGCGCGTGGAGGTGGTGCCGCCCGCGCATCGCCGGGGCATGGTCTGGATACCAGGATTTTGGGGCTGGAATGGGCAGGCCTATGTGTGGGTTGCCGGCCATCACGAACGCGAGCGTCGCGGTTACCGCTACATCGTTCCGGCTTGGAGCATGGTGGGCAATGCCTGGGTCTTTCAGCCCGGCTATTGGGTGTTGGCCAACGCTGCGCCGACCTATGTTCAGCAGGCACCCGTGCCGTCCGCGCCACCCGCGCAGCAGGTGATGCCAGCGCCGCTGCCGTCCGCGCCGCCGGGCTATGTGATCGTTCCCTCGGCGCCCAATGCGGCGCCGCAGCCGCAGCCCATGCTGGTTCAGCCGCCACAGCCAGCGGTCCCCGGGTCGGCACAGTAGCGCAGGGGGCCTGAGCCCCCGGACTCAGGCCTGCGCGCTCAGGAAATTGCCCACGGCCATGGTGCTGCTTGATGCGCCATAGCCGAGGTTTTGCTGCAGTTGCGTGAGCAAAGCCTGCAATGTGGCCTGGGTGCTGGTCGTCGCGCCAGTGATGCCGGTGGTGCCGGAACCGGTGCCGGAGGAACTCGGGCTTGCCGCTTGCATATCGGCCGCGACCTTGGCAAAGGCGCTTTGCAGGTCTGCCGGCGCCGTGCCATTGCTGACCTGCGTGATCAGGGCCGTGAGGCCCGATGCAAAGTTCGCCTTGGGATCGGTCGTTCCTGTCGCCGTGCTGGCGCTGGACGATGCCGTCTCGCCCTTGACCGCCTGGAACAGCGCCTGCATGAATTGACGCATGTCTTTCTTGGTGCTGCTCGCGCTGCTGGAACCGGAGTCGTCGCTGTCGACGCCAGCGACCGAGCCGGTCGGGTTCGTGGCGGATGTTGTCGAAGTTGTCGACAAACTCGCGCCCGCTGCAGGCGTCGTGCCCGGCATGGTGAGACCCAGACTCTGGAAGGCCTGCATCAAGGCATTCTGCATCTGGCCACCGCCCTTGTGCCCGCCGCGGTGCGCCTTGCGCGCGCCGCCAGCGTCGCCGTCGCCATCGGGATCCGAGGCGCTGTTCACCTGGCTTGACTGCGTGCTTTGGGTCAGGGGTGCGGGTGCAATGTAGAGGGAGGGCGAAATGCTGCTGGTACTCATGGTGGACCCTTTGAAGATTGGAGTGACTCCATTGGACATCGGCTGAATCGATGGCTAAGCCAAGTGATAAAGGCGAAAAACAGGGCTATTTACCTATCTTTACGGCGGCTTTGCAAAGCCTTCTTTTCAATTGCCAATCGAATCAAAACCGGACTGAAGCCGAACCTGTTGAATTGGGCTTCGCAAGTGTGAAGCCGCGTACCAGGCCCGGTGGGTTTTCTTTTCTTTACGTCGACTTCATCGCGCGGACACGGCCGTGCCTTGCAATGGCGGTCGATCTTGTTGACGCTGCAGCCTGTTGGCTTGTGAGTTCGGCAAGGGTTCACTGAACATTCCATCCGCAAAGATCCACTGCCCATGTACCTGAATAAATCCCATTCCTTCGCCGAATCCGCAAACCGTCGCAGCTTGTTGTACAGCGCGCTGGCCATGACCGCCCTGGCACTGTCAGCTTGCGGTGGCTCCAGCAGCACGCCGGCCACGGCGTCGGTGCGCGTGGTCAACGCCACCCTGACCCACCCTTCGATCGATATGCTGGTGAATGCCGGCACCGCCAGCGCGGCGACCGCCCTTGACAGCGTGAGCGCCTATTCGGTTCCGGCTTCGGGTGCGGCCACGCTGCAGGTGAACGACGCGGGACTGGCCACGGCCTTGACGACCACCACCTCCACCTTGACCGGTGCTGCGCATTACGCCTTGCTGTCCTACGAGTCCGGTGCCACCGTGAAGTCCGTGCTGCTGCCCGAAGACTGGACCGTGCCGGCCACGGGCGCGGCCTCGCTGCGCGTCTACGACATCGTGATGGAGGCGGGCAAGCTCGACGTCTTCATCAGCAGCAATCCACTCTCAGGCTCCGGTGATCTGGCAGCGATGTCGCCGGTTGGCAGCTTTGCCGCGTCCGCGTCCACCTCGGTGCTGACGCTCACCTACAGCCCGGGCACTTACTACGTGACCGTCACGGCCGCGGGCAATCCGGGCGACGTGCGCATGATGAACATGCCCGTGATCCTGACGAATCAGGAAGTGGCCAGTGTGCTGCTGACCCCGGCCTCGGGCAGCCAGTTGCTTAACGGCTCGCTGCTGATCCAGCAGGGGGCTTATTCGGCGTTCCGCAATACCAATACGCGGATTCGTCTGGCTTCTGCCGTGTCGGGCAACGCCACCGTCGCGGCTTCGGCCAGCGCCGGCGCTTCCCATCTCAGCATCGACGGCGGCAGCGTGTCGCCACAGTTCGGCAGCTATGTGTTGCTGCCCCAGGGAAGTGCGCTCAACGTCTCGGTCAATGGTGCCTCGGTTGCCGCCCCCGCCACGGCCCTGGTGGCCGGCGCCGACATGACGCTGCTGGTGTTCGGTGCACCGGGCAGCGCCACGGCCTCGCTGCTCACCGACGACAATCGCCCGCCGTCCGACGCGACGACGGTGAAGCTGCGCCTGATCAATGGTATCAGCGGCAACGCCAACAACATGCTCACGCTGACGGCCAACTCGGCGACCGCCGCCAGCGCCGTGCTGCCCAATGCCGTGTCCACCTACAGCGCTGTGGCGAGCAGCCTGAACCCGATGAACCTGTCGCTGTATTCCTCGCAAAAGGCCGGTGTCTACTACGCCAATACCAGCTACGTGCTCAACACCAACAGCGTCTACACGGTGCTCGCCGCGGGTGATTTTGCGGCGCCCCTGCTGCTGATTCGGTAGTTTTCAGGCACGCTGAGCGGCAGGCTTTTCGCAGGCCTGCCGCGCCGCGCGACGTGGTTCTTGCAGGAGGCACAAATGAACACCTTGAAACTGCTGACCCTGCTGCTGCTGTCGTGGATCGCCCCGGCGCAGGCGGTGGAGCAGCCCACATACACGCTGCTGCGCACGCATGAGTTTTTTGAGGTGCGCAACTACGAGCCGTTCGTCGTGGCCGAGGTCGTCGTCCCCGGACCCGCTAACGAAGCCGTCGACCAGGCCTTCCCCTTGTTGGCTGGCTTTGTCTTTGGCCAGAACCGGAGCGAGCGCAAATGGGAAATGACGGCGCCATTGATGCAGACGGCGCTGCGCTTTGTCCCGCCAGCCCCCGCGACAGCGGATCCGATCGAGATGGTTGAGACGGTTCTGGTGCAACTGATGCTTCCCAGGGAATCTTCCCCCGCGGGGCTGCCCGA
Organism: uncultured beta proteobacterium; assembly: GCA_903830985.1. Taxonomy (GTDB): domain Bacteria; phylum Pseudomonadota; class Gammaproteobacteria; order Burkholderiales; family Burkholderiaceae_C; genus CAIKVZ01. Next base: position 8,759 of record CAIKVZ010000044.1, on the reverse strand, counting down.
ACCCCTGGACCCGCGCGTGCGCTTCAGGGAAGTGCCCAGGCAAAGACTGGCCGTGATCCAGTACTCGGGGTCCTGGTCACAGGCAAACTACGAAGAACACCTCGAACTGCTCAGGCAGGCATTGAGCCAGGCCGGCATCATGGTCCTGGGCGATCCGGTGTTCTCCAGCTACGACGCGCCCCTGACGCCCTGGTTCTGGCGGACCAATGAAATCTGGCTCAGGGTTCAGTAGGGCAAGGATGGCGACGGTCATGGTTGCCGCGGTCCGTGCAACAACGCGCAGCACGGCCATCTCACGTAGCTCTCGCAACGCCATTACCGCAAGGCACTGCCGGGGAGCTTTCTGCTGCGGGGAAACCAGTATTCACTGAGGCACGGTGCGCAACACATAATGTGGCCGCAAGCACCATCCGGTCCTTTGGCTGATGCTCATGCGCCCCAAGCCAAGGCCCTGTGAATGAGACTTGCACCATGGTCAATGATCATCCGCACCGGAACCCGGAACTTTCATCGGGGTTCATTCCTTTGTTCGTTCGGTCTCATTTTGCTTTGGGCAGGCCTTGTGGTCTGCTCGGCCCAGGGCGCACACGCCGCGGAATATTTCGACCGCTACGGCCTGATACCTGACTCTCCGGCGCTTGATCTTGGCGTGCAGCCGCTGGGCTACCCCTCGGGCGTCATCAGCACCGTGATCAGGCACGATCGAATCCTGCAGCAGTCGCTGGCCAAACTGGGGCAGCCGCTGACGACGCACGCGTTTCGGCGAGGTGCCGACATGGTCGCATTGCTGGGCGAGCGGCGCCTCGAAGCGGGTTTGCTGGGCGACATGCCCACGATTCTCGCGGCCTCCACGGGCAGCGTCTTGATCGTCGGACTGGTCAAACAGACATCGACGGCCATTGTCGCCAAGGGTGAAACCAGGGTGGCAGGACTGCGCGGAAAACGCATGGGCTACATCGAGCTGTCGAGCGCGCATTACACCCTGCTGCAAGGGCTTGCCTCGGCCGGACTGCAAGCCGGTGAAGTCAAATTCGTGCCGCTGCAGATCGACGAAATGCCTGACGCGCTGGAGCGCGGTGATATTGACGCCTTTGCAGGATGGGAGCCGGCGCCTTCGATCGCGCTGAAGAAGGACGTGAGAAACCACATCGTATTCCGCGGCCAGAGCAGCGACTACTTCGTGATCGAGAGCACCTTCGCCACGCGCAATCCGGAGGCGGCACGGGTTCTTGTCGCCGGTTTCTTGCGCGCCATCGAGTGGCTGCGCCGTTCGCAACAGAACCTCGAGAAGGCGGCGGCCTGGGCGATGGCCGAGGGTGCAGCCTTTAGCGGCCGACTACCCTCATCGTCGGCGAGCCAGATTGCCGCGATCACGCGCCGCGAAATTCTGGACATCCCGTCTGCCCCGGCGATCGTCTTTTCCACTGGCGCGACGCCGCTGAAGAGCGAGTTTCAGTTCCTCTCAAAGCTGGGAAAAATCTCACCGGGCGCCCGTTGGGAGAAGTTGGAGAATGCATTTTCCTACGACGGGCTGGCGCGGGTGATGGCTGATCCCGGCAAATACCAGATCCGTGCTTACGACTATGCCGACTGAGCGCGAGCTTGCCGGCCGGGTCTCGTTCTCGAGCCGGGTTGCGGCCTACTTTGGCGCGCTGTTTCTGGGCGCGATGGGCGTGCTGTTTGCGCTTTGGTACTTGGGTCTGCCGCAGTTGGGTCTGGCTGGCGCCGGCGACCAGCGGCTGATCGACGCGACCCGTGCACTCGAACACGCCGCCGACCTGCAGCAGGCGGCGATCCTCGATGCCCTCGGCGAGCGGCGCGGCGACATGCTGATCCTCGCGGAGGGCCGGGTCATAGCAAAGCAGCTGGAGGACGACGACACCGAGCTCGAGCAAAATTTCCAGCGCGTCACCGAGCGCCTGCTGCGTGCTTATCCCGATCATTATTTGGGTCTGGTTATCGTTGACCCCGACACGCGCAAGATTCGCGCGTCCAACGATGGCGCCGAGCTCGGACGCGAGTTTCCCGACCGTGAACTGATCGCGCGCGCCACCAGACCCGGCGTCACCGAATTGATCGAACAGTTCGGCAAGCCCGGAGCCGCGTCGGTCGCCATCGTTCGGCAGATTCACGCGCCCAACGAGCAAGGACAGGCCTACGGCAGACTCATCGGCATCCTGGTCAGCGTCCTGGATACGCGATCCCTGGTAGCACAGGGTATGGGCGGCGACGCCCACGACGACAGCCGCAGCGGAACGGTCCTGCTGTTGGATTTTGCTGGGCAACAGGTCGCCGCCGAATCCGTTGGCCGGCCGTCAGGCCAGGCCTTTCGGGTCAATCCGCGGATGCTCCCGGGCTTCGAGGGGACGCTGCAGGAGGACGATGGACACGGCGCATCGCGCATCGCGGTCTACCGGCACATTGCGCTGATCGGTGCCCAGGGCTGGACGCTGGTGCGCTACTTGAACAACGACGAGGCGCTGGCAGGCCTGAACGAGCGCGCCAAGCTGCTGGTCCTGGTCGGCCTGTTGCTGGCGGTGGCCTCGCTGGCGCTGATCACGCTCGCGTCCCGGCGCATCTCACGCCCGCTGCGAACGCTGGCGCGCACCGCCAGCCGGCTTGGCGACGGCGAGCTTTCGGTGCGTGCACAACTGCCCGCGGGCGAGACGATGGAAGTGGCGGAGATCGCCGAAGCGTTCAATGGCATGGCGAGCAACATCGAAAGGGCTCACAGCACATTGGAACAAAAGGTGCAGGAGCGCACGGCCGAACTGGCGCAGGAACGCAACCGGGCGCAGGGCTACCTGGACATCGCTGCGATCATGCTGATGGCGCTGGACCGAGCGGGTCGCATTGCCATGATCAACCAGAAAGGCGCGGCCCTGCTGGGCGCGCCAGAGGCCGCTCTGCTGGGCCGCGACTGGTTTGAATACTTTGTCCCCGAAGCCGAACGCGCTGCTACGCGCCGGGTGTTTCAGCAACTGATGTCTGGCGATCTGCCGGCGGCGGCGCGTTGCGAAAACACCGTGCGCAACGTGCGTGGCGAACAAATGACCCTGGCGTGGAATAACACGGTTGTGCTGGATGAAGCGGGCGCGATTGTTGGCACGCTGTCTTCGGCCGAAGACGTGACCGAGCACCGGCGGGTGGAGCGGCAGATCCGCCTGAGCGAGGAAAACCTGCGGATCACCCTGGAGTCGATCGGCGACGCCGTGATCGCCACCGACGCGAACGGACGGATCAAGCGCATGAACGCCACCGCGCAGCGACTGACCGGCTGGCCGCTGGAAGAGGCTGCGGGCATGCCCCTGTTGCAGGTGTTCAGGATCGTCAACGCGCAGACCCGGCTGCCCTGTGTCGACCCGGTGCAGGTGGTGATGGAGCGCGGGGAGATTGTCGGGCTGGCCAATCACACTTTGTTGCTCGCGCGCGGCGGCAACGAGTACCAGATCTCCGACAGCGCTGCGCCGATTCGGGACGACAGCGGGAACATCGTCGGCGTGGTGTTGGTGTTCAGCGACGTCACAGCACGCTACCTGGCCGAGGAGGCGCTGCGCATCGCCGCCACCGCGTTCGAATCGCAGGAAGGAATGACGGTCACCGATGCCGAACAGGTGATCCTGCGGGTGAACGGGGCGTTCAGCGCCATCACCGGCTACAGCGCAGAGGAGGTCGTGGGCCAAACGCCGCGCCTGCTCCGTTCAGGTCGGCACGATGCCGCTTTCTATGCGGCGATGTGGGACTCGATTGCGTCCACCGGCGCCTGGAAGGGGGAGATCTGGAACCGCCGCAAGAACGGGGAGGTTTTTCCGGAGTGGCTCTCGATCACTGCAGTGAAGAACGACGCCGCGGTCGCGACTCACTACGTCGCCACCTTCACCGACATCACCGTGCGCAAGAGCGCCGAGGACCAGATCATGAGTCTGGCTTTCTTCGATCCCTTGACGCACCTGCCGAATCGCCGCTTGCTGATCGACCGGCTGGAGCAGGCGCTGGCGGCAGCCTCGCGTCACCAGCGCAGGGGGGCTCTGCTGTTTGTCGATCTGGACAACTTCAAGGCGATCAACGACACCTTGGGCCACTACCAGGGCGACCTGTTGTTGCAGCAGGTGGCCAAAAGGCTGAGCGCCTGCATCCGTGAGGGCGACACGGTGGCGCGCCTCGGGGGTGATGAATTCGTTGTGATGTTGCAGGACCTGAACGCGGGTGAGTTGGAAGCTGCGGCGCAGGCCGAAAACATCGGCGAGAAGATTCTGGCGGCGCTGAACCAGAACTATCAACTCGGCAGCCACGACCACCACAGCACGCCCAGCATCGGCATCACGCTGTTCGGTGCAGACACGCTTGAAGGCGTGGACGAACCACTGAAGCGCGCCGACCTGGCGATGTACCAGGCCAAGGCCGCGGGCCGCAATACGCTGCGCTTCTTCGAGCCGCAGATGCAAGCCATCGTCATGGCGCGCGCAGCCTTGGAATCGAGCCTGCGCATGGCGCTTGAAAACCGCGAATTCGAGCTCTACTAACAGGGGCAGGTCACACACGAAGGCGCGCTCATCGGTGCTGAAGCCCTGTTGCGCTGGAAACACCCCCAGCGCGGGCTGGTGTCGCCTGCGGAATTTATTCCACTGGCCGAGGAAACCGGTCTGATCGTTCCCATGGGCGCCTGGGTATTGGAGACCGCCTGCCTGCAACTCGCGGCATGGGCCGAGCGTGTCGAAACCCGGCACCTCACGATCGCGGTGAATGTCAGCGCACGCCAGTTTCACTGCGCCGACTTTGTGGAGCAAACGCTGCTCACGATCCAGCGCACTGACGCAAATCCCTTGCGTCTGAAGCTGGAACTTACCGAGAGTCTGCTGGTCGTGAACCTGGACGCAGTCATCGCCAAGATGACCGCGCTGCGCTCCGTCGGAGTAGGGTTTTCACTTGACGACTTTGGTACCGGCTATTCATCACTCTCCTACCTCAAGCGCCTTCCGCTGGACCAGCTCAAGATCGACCGCTCCTTTGTGCACGACATTTTGACCGACGCCAGCGACGCGGCAATTTCCAGGACGATCATTGCGCTGGGGCACAGCCTGGGGCTCGATGTGATCGCCGAGGGCGTGGAAACCCTTGGGCAGCAGGATTTTTTGTTGGCACTGGGTTGTCGCTACTTTCAGGGGTTCCTGTTCTGCCGCCCCGTGCGGATAGAGCAGTTCGAATACCATCTGTCCGGCAATTACGCCGACCGGTGAACTAGCACTCTCAATTTACTGGAAATTTGCATGAATATTTTGAAACCTGTGTTGGCTGCCGGCTTGGTTTTTCTGGCGATCGGAGCAGCGGGTGCCGTGGAAGTCAGCGGCGTCAAGGTCGAAGAGGGCATGGACCTCAAGGGAAACAAGCTGGTGCTCAATGGTGCCGGTATTCGCTACAAGGCTATATTCAAGGTTTACGTTGCAGGCCTGTACCTTGGGAAGAAAGCCGGGCTTGCGGAAGATGTTTTGGCCATGCCGGGCGCCAAACGCATGAGCGTCACCATGCTGCGCGATATCGACGCGGCCGAGCTTGGAAAACTGTTCTACAGAGGGGTGGAGGACAATCTTCCAAAAACGGAGTTCTCCAAGCTCATTCCAGGTTTGCTGCGCATGAGCCAGATGTTCAGCGACTACAAAACACTCAAGACGGGAGATGTCTTCACGATCGACTGGTTGCCAGGGAATGGCACCACCATCAGCATCAAGGGAAAACCTTATGGTGAGCCGTTCAAAGAGCCGGAATTTTTTGCTGCATTGATGCGCATTTGGCTGGGCCCAAATCCGGCGGACTGGAAACTGAAGGATGCGCTGCTTGGCAAGGCGAGCCCGATTTAGGCTGCATGCAGCGGCGCCGCGCCTGCGGCGCCTGCCGACTGAATCCGGCCATTCGCCTGTGCGCAAAGGGTAAACTCGCCTCCGTGTATCTGTGGCACGACTGCGGCGATGGGACACCGCCAGGGCCCAGACCATGCCAACAACAGCAAACGGCAAGCACCATGCCGTGCACCGCATCGCGCGCGCCAGCGCTTGCGTCACAGTCTCTGTACGCGTCGTGATGCCAAATCCCCTCCAGGCGGATCCGTCGGCACCGTGCCCGCGCAGTTTCGACAAGGCCTCAGCATGACCGCCCCCTTGCCCAAAATATTGGCCATTGACGACACGCCGGTCCATCTTATGACGCTGGGTGCAGCGCTGGACGGCGAGTTTGAACTGCAGTTTGCCTCGTCCGGGCCGGCGGGCATCGAACTGGCACTGCGCTGCGCACCTGACCTGATCTTGCTCGACGTGATGATGCCGCAAGTGGATGGTTTCGAGACCTTCAGGCTGCTGGCGGCGCAGGCCACGCTGGCGCATATCCCGGTCATATTTATCAGCGCGCGGGACGACTTTGAGTCTGAGATGACGGGCTTGTCGTTGGGCGCGGTGGACTACATCACCAAGCCGGTGAATGTGAACATTGCGCGCCAGCGCATTCGCAACCTGCTCGAACGCGAACGGCTGCGCACGCTGGTGCAGCAGCAGGCAGTGCATTTGCGCAAGCTTTCGGTCGCCTTGGAGCAAGGCCCGGCTTCGGTTGTGATCACCAACCTGGAGGCCTGTCTTGAGTACGTGAACCCCCGTTTCACCGAAGTCACTGGCTACAGCGCCGCCGAAGTGCTGGGGCAAAATCCGCGCATCTGGCAGTCCGGGTTCACCCCAAATGCAACCCATATCGGGATGTGGGAATCGCTCAGTCACGGGAACTGCTGGAAGGGCGAGTTGATCAACAAGCGCAAAAACGGCGAGTTGTACTGGGAAGAGGCGCAGATAGCACCCGTCAGGGATGAGCGTGGCGTGGTCACGCACTACGTGGCGGTCAAGACCGACATCAGTGCGCGCAAACAAATTGAATTGGAGCGTGAGGAAGCGCTTGCCCGGCTGCAGAAGATCGCCAGTCTTGTGCCAGGGATGGTTTACCAATACCTGCTGCGTGCCGACGGCACATCCTGCTTTCCCTATGCCAGTGACGCCATTCGGCACATCTTCCGAGTCACGCACCAGCAGGTTCGCGAGGACGCTGCCTGTGCTTTTGCCATCCTGCATCCCGATGATTTTGCCGGCATGCTTGCGTCCATCCAGAAGTCAGCACGGGAACTTTCCCCCTGGGAGCATGAGTTCCGTGTCAGGTATGAAGATGGCACGGTGCACTGGCTCGCGGGCAACGGCATTCCCCAGGCCGAGCCGGATGGCGCGGTACTGTGGCATGGATTTGTCACGGACGTGACGCAGCGCAAACAGGACGAGGCGGTTTTCCAGGGTCTGTTTGAGCAATCGACGTTCCTGGCCGGCATCCTGGACGAGCAGGGACGCCTGCTCAACGTCAACTCCACCGCCTTGGCCTTGATCGATGCGACCCGCGAGCAGGTCATCGGCCAGTATTTCCCCGACACCCCTGGTGGAGCAATCCGCCCGACCGTGCCAAGCTGATCGGCGTTCTCGAGCAGGCCTATGCCGGCAAAGCCGGCAGCTGCGAAGCCCGCCACCCACTGGCCGACGGCGGCAGCGTCGACGTGCTGTTCAGCGCCACGCCGATTCAACTGGAGAACCAAATCCGGGTTGCCGTGTTTGGCGTGGACATCACCGAGCGCAAGCGCCTGGAAGAGCGTCTGATCCGCGGCAAAGCCGATAGCAGAGCCATATTGGATGGCGCGTCGGATGCCATCTTCATCACCGATGCGGCGGGGCGCTACCGGTATGTCAACCAGCAGGCCACACAACTGCTGGGCTTCAGTCGTGACGAACTGCTGGGCATGGGAATTCCCGACATCACTCCCGAAACGGACCTGGCGGCAACGCAAGTGCTGTTTCAGCAACTGCTGGAAACCGGTGCCTTGCGCTATGAGCCGATGCTCAAACGCAGCGATGGCAGCACCATTTGCGTCGAGCTCAATTGCCGGTTGCTGGCCGATGGCCGAGTCTTTGGTGCCTGCCGTGACATCAGCGAGCGCAAACAAGCCGAAGCACAGCGTGTCGCCAACAACAAGTTTATCGATGCGATTCTCGACTCGGGGCCCTCACAAATTGCAGTGCTGGACCAAACCGGAAACATCATGGCGGTGAACCAGCGTTGGCGCGATTTTGCGCTGGACAATAGCCCGACACCCGGCCAGCTCGCCAGCCACACCGACGTGGGCACCAATTACCTGGACATTTGCCAGGCCGCAAGTGGCAGCGACACCGGTGGTAGTGCCGTGCAAGCCCATGACGGCATCTTGCTGGTGTTGAATGGCAGCGCGCCGAGTTTCCAAATTGAATACACGTGCCACTCGCCGACGCAGCAGCGCTGGTTTTCTCTGTTCGTGGCACCGCTCACCATGGACAATCATGCGGTGGTGGTCACCCACACCGACATTACCGAACAGCGTCGCTCACATGAGCAACTGCTGTCCCAAGCCTTGGGTGCGGAAATCGCCACTTCGCGCCAGCAGCTGCGTGCGCTGGCGGCCTTCAACTCAACCGCCATTGAAGAAGAGCGCAAACACATTGCGCGCGAAGTGCACGACGAGTTGGGGCAGGTGTTGACGGCTCTGCGCATGGAAATATCCTTGTTCGAAATGCGTTTTGGCGCTTTGAATCCACTCCTTGTCAGCCATGTTGCCGGCATGCGCGCGCTGGTTGACCGGGCCCTGGAGGGGGTGCGCACCGTGGCGGAGAATCTGCGCCCCGTGGCTTTGAATATGGGGCTGCACCCGGCCCTCG
>CAIKVZ010000043.1 GCA_903830985.1 uncultured beta proteobacterium | reverse complement strand
GGTGCAGTTGAACAACGTGATCAATACGACGACCGGCACGCGGCTCTACAACGTGAACATGGCAGCGACCATTCTGACGTCGCTGGTGCCGCTGACGATTTATTTTATTTCCGGGCGCTGGTTTGTGCGCGGTATTGCCGCTGGCGCGGTCAAGGGGTAAGCATGGCTGGCGTCAGTGTCAAAAATCTGTCGATTCGTTTCGGTGACAACGAAGTCATCAAGGCCCTGAACCTGGACGTGCACGAGAGCGAATTTCTGGTGCTGCTCGGTCCTTCGGGCTGCGGCAAGTCGACCTTGCTGCACAGTATTGCCGGGCTCATCGACGTTGCCGATGGAAGCATAGAAATCGGCGGCCAGGACATGACCTGGGCCGATCCGACGGACCGCAATATCGGCATGGTGTTCCAATCCTATGCGCTTTATCCCACGATGAGCGTGGAGCGCAACATGTCCTTCGGCCTGCGCGTCAAGGGCACGCCCAAGGCCGAGATCGAGCGCCGTGTGACGCGCGTGGCGCAGATGCTGCAGCTTGAGCCCTTGTTGCAGCGCAAACCCGCGCAGTTGTCGGGCGGTCAGCGCCAGCGCGTGGCCATCGGCCGGGCCCTGGTGCGCGAGGCCGGGGTCTTCCTGTTCGACGAGCCGCTGTCCAACCTGGATGCCAAGCTGCGCGCCGAATTGCGCCGCGAGCTCAAGCTGCTGCACAAGAGCCTGCGCGCCACCATGATTTACGTGACCCACGACCAGGTCGAGGCCATGACGCTGGCCACGCGCATCGTGGTCATGTTGGGCGGCAAGATCCAGCAGATCGGCGCGCCGGCCGAGGTCTATGAAAAGCCGCAGAACCTGTTTGTCGCCGGCTTTCTGGGTGCGCCCGGAATGAACCTGTTGCAGGGGCGGCTGAACCCTGCGTCCATGGGCTTCGAGTCTGACAGCCTGCGACTCGACGTCTCGGGCTACGCTTTTCAGGACAGCGCACCCGCCGAGCAGGACGTGGTGCTGGGCATACGACCGGAGAATCTGCAGATTCATGCAGGCGGCGAATTGCAGGGGACGGTGTCGTTGATCGAGCCCATGGGCAACCACCATGTGGTGTGGCTGGACTTTGCCGGTAAGCTGCTGTCATCCGTGGTCACAGGCGCACTGGATTTCGGCGTGGACCAGCGCGTCAACTTCAGCATCGACCTGGCACGGATTTCATTGTTTGCGCAGGCGAGCGAGCAGCGCCTGTAATTTTTTTGGAAGACGACTCCCATGAGCATTGCACCCATCAAGGACATCGTGATCGTTGGCGGTGGCACAGCGGGCTGGATGACGGCCGCGGCCCTGTCCAAGCTGTTTGGCAAGCTGTACCGCATCCGCCTGATCGAATCGGACGAAATCGCCAGCATCGGCGTGGGTGAAGCCACCATCCCGAACATCAAGAACTTCAACCAGGTGCTGGAAATCGACGAGGACGAGTTTTTGCGCCAGACCCAGGGCACCTTCAAGCTGGGTATCGAGTTCGTGAACTGGGGTCAGATCGGCGAGCGCTACATGCACGGCTTTGGCAAGTTCGGCCAGGATCTGGGCGCGGCCAATTTTCACCACTACTGGCAAAAGATGTACCAGCGCGGTATGGCGCCCGACTTGCAGAACTATTCCATCAACACGGTGGCGCCGCTGCAGGCCAAATTCATGCGCCCGCCCGCCGACATGCCGAACTCGCCGCTGGGCGACATCGTCCATGCCTTTCATTTCGACGCCGGCCTGTACGCCCGATACCTGCGCGGCATGGCCGAGCACAATGGTGTCGTGCGCACCGAAGGCAAGATCGTCAACACGGTGCTGCGCGCCGCCGATGGCTTCATCGAGTCCGTGCAACTGGAGGGCGGCGAGCAGGTGGCGGGCGACCTGTTCATCGACTGCTCCGGTATCCGCGCTTTGCTCATTGGACAGGCCTTGGGCATGGACTACGAGGACTGGTCGCACTGGCTGCCCTGCGACCGCGCTATCGCCGTGCCCTGCGCCTCGGTAAAACCGTTGCTGCCCTACACCCGTTCCACGGCGCATTCGGCCGGCTGGCAATGGCGCATTCCGCTGCAGCACCGCATCGGCAACGGCCATGTCTACTCCAGCCGCTTCATGAGCCAGGACGAAGCCACGTCCATTTTGCTGGGCAACCTGGACGGCGAGCAATTGGCCGAGCCGCGCTTCATTCCCTTTGTGCCGGGCCGACGCAAACAGACCTGGGCCAAAAACTGCGTGGCCATCGGCCTGTCCAGTGGGTTTTTCGAGCCCATCGAGTCGACCAACATTCACCTGATCCAGACTGCCATTGCGCGTCTGGTCACGCTGTTCCCCAACGCCGAATTCAACCCCGTGGACCGCGACGAATACAACGCGCAGACCCAGTTCGAGTACGAACGCATCCGCGACTTCATCGTGCTGCACTACAAGGCCACGAAGCGCGACGACTCGCCGTTCTGGCGCCATTGCCAGGCGATGGAGATACCGGCCAGCCTGCAGCGCAAGATCGACCTCTATGAGGGCAATGGCCGCATCTTCCGTGAAGGTTCTGAGCTTTTTGCCGAAATGAGCTGGCTGCAGGTGATGCATGGCCAGGGCCTGCGTCCCGTGGGTTACAACCCGGTCGTGGATGCGCGCAACGACGCGGAGTGCCTCGAGCTTTTGAACAATGTGCAAACCGTGATCCGCAAGTGCGTTGCCGTCATGCCCGATCACGCCGAGTTCATTGCCGCACATTGCGCCGCCAAGGCTATGACCTGATCGGGTCGATCCCGAGTTTGAAATTGAAAGCGTCCTGGATGACCCCTAAGTACAAATTGCCCGTGCTGTTGCTGGGCTTGAGCCTGCTGGTTTGCAGCGTTGGCGCGCCGGCCCAGCCCCTTTCTGCAGTGCAGGCCTGGGAAACCTGGACCGACCAGACCCGGCTGCTCGCGCCCGTGCAAGGCATTGCCTTCGGCGCCAAAGCGCCGCTGGGGTTGAACATCGAGGTGGACCCGGCGCAGCGCTACCAGGAGATCATCGGCTTTGGCGCCAACATTTCCGACGCCTCCGCCTGGCTGATCCAGCACCGCCTGAGCGCGGCACAGCGCCAGGCGCTGTTGCTGGATCTGTTCGGTAAACCGCCGGGCATTGGCCTGTCCTTCACCCGGCTGACCATAGGCGCTTCGGATTTTTCGCTCAAGCACTACTCGCTCGACGACGTGCCCAAAGGCGAAAAGGATGAAACCCTGGCGAAATTCTCGATGGATCCGATGCGCGAGGACGTGCTGCCGGTGGTGAAGAGCGCACTGGCGATCAACCCGCAACTCAAAATCATGGCCTCGCCCTGGAGCGCACCGGGCTGGATGAAGAGCAGCGACAGCCTGATTCAGGGTCAGCTCAAGCCCGAGTCCTATGGCGTGTTTGCGCGTTATCTGGGCAAGTTCGCCGATGCCATGCAGGCCGAGGGCCTGCCGCTGTATGCCATGACGGTGCAAAACGAGCCGCATTTCGAGCCCCCGGATTACCCCGGCATGCGCGTCGATTCCGCGGCGCGGGCCAAGCTCATCGGCCAGCACCTGGGGCCGCTGCTGGCGAAGCGCGCGCAGCCGGTGCGCATTCTGGACTGGGATCACAATTGGGACGAGCCGCAGGCACCGTTGGACGTGCTGGCGGACCCTGTTGCGCGCGCCTTTGTTGCCGGCGTCGCCTGGCACTGCTACGTGGGCGATGTGGCGGTGCAGGCGCAGGTTCACGACGCCCACCCCGACAAGGAAACGTACTTCACAGAATGTTCGGGCGGCGAGTGGAAGCCGCACTGGCGCGAGACCCTGCCCTGGTATATGCGAAATCTCGTCATCGGTACGACGCGGGCCTGGGCCAAGGGGGTTCTGCTGTGGAACCTGGCGCTGGACGAGAATCACGGTCCGCACCTGGGCGGCTGCAAGGATTGCCGCGGTGTCGTGACCATCGACTCGAAGACCGGCGAGGTGACGCGCAATTTCGATTACTACGCGCTGGCCCATGCCAGCCGCTTCGTGCGTCCCGGCGCGCGCCGCATCGCTTCCAGTTCCGGCGAAGGCCGCCTGGAAACCGTCGCATTTCAGAATGTCGACGACCAGTCGATTGTGCTGATCGTGCTCAATGGCGCAGCCAATTCGCGCCAGTTCAGCGTGAGCTTCGGCGGACGCAGCTTTGAGCACCGCATGCCCGGCGCCAGCGTGGTGAGCTTTGTCTGGAACGGCGCGCCCTGACGACCGCCAGCTTGCGTGGACAATAGCGCCATGCAACTCCAAGAAGTACTTTTCCGCCAAGGCTTTGGCACGCGGCGCGTCTGCGCCGGACTGATACAGCAGGGCAGGGTGCAGGTCTGGCCCGATGCCGAGGCGATCCAGCCCGCCGTCGTGACCGATTCGACTCTGGAGGTCACGGCACCCGGTCTGCGCTTCACGGTGCAGGGCGTGCCCTGGGAATACCACGAGTTGGCGTACCTGATGCTCAACAAGCCTGCCGGCACGGAATGCTCGCAAAAGCCCTCCACCTACCCCAGCATTTACAGCCTCCTGCCCGCGCCGCTGCGGCACCGGCCGCAAAAGGGGCCGGTCCAGGGTGTGCAGGCCGTGGGTCGACTGGACCAGGACACGACGGGCTTGCTGCTGATGACCGACGATGGCAAGTTCATCCACCGGCTGAGTTCGCCGCGCCACCACGTGCCCAAGGTTTATGAAGTCACGACGAAGCACCCCGTGGACGCGCGCCAGGTGCAAAAGCTGCTCGACGGCGTGGTGCTGGAGGACGATCCCAAACCGGTGCGTGCTGCCGCCTGCGAGGCTGTCGACACGCTGCACCTGCGACTCACGCTGACCGAAGGCAAGTACCATCAGGTCAAGCGCATGTTGGCGGCCGTAGGCAACCGGGTGGAAGGACTGCACCGTTCGCAGATCGGCACGCTGACCCTGCCACACGACCTGGCGCCGGGCCAGTGGCGCTGGCTCAGTGCCCAGGAACTGGCCGGTGTCGGCTATGCGCCTGCCTGAGCCCGCTTGAGTCGGTCGATGCAGGGCTTGGCCCGCCGGGGTATCCTCACCGCATGAGTTTGCTTTTTGATTCTTTCTGGCGTGCGCTGGCCTACTGCATGCACCCGCGCGTCATGCTGCTGTCGCTGCTGCCGCTGGTCCTGATGGTCTTGCTGTGGCTGAGCCTGGGTTATTTCTTCTGGGAGCCGGCGATCGACGGCGTGCGCGCCGCGCTGGAAGGTTCGACCCTGCTGAGCACGGTCTGGGGCTGGTTCGAGAGTCTGGGTTTGGGCGGCCTCAAGACTGTGGTGGCGCCGTTGATCGTGATCTTTGCTGCGACACCGGTCATCGTCATGCTGTCCCTGCTGGTTGTGGCCTTGCTGATGACGCCGGCGCTCGTCTCCCTTGTGGCTCGGCGGCGTTTTCCGGATCTGGCCCGCGAACGGGGTGCCTCATGGGTTGTTGGGCTGTTCTGGGCACTGGGTTCACTGCTGCTGGCCGGCCTCGCGCTGGTGATCTCTATTCCCCTGTGGCTGGTGCCGCCACTGATTCTGGTCCTGCCCCCGCTGATCTGGGGCTGGCTCAGCTACCGCGTCATGGCGTTCGATGCGCTGGCCGACCACGCCAGCCAGGACGAGCGGCGCGAGCTGTTTCGTCGGCATCGCCTGCCGCTGTTGACCATGGGTCTGATCACAGGCTACCTGGGCGCGACGCCGAGCCTGGTCTGGGCCTCGGGCGCCGCGTTTGCCGCCGCCTTCGTGATCCTGGTGCCGCTGGCGATCTGGATCTACACCTTCATTTTTGCCCTGTCATCGCTCTGGTTCATCCATTACTGTCTGGCCGCGCTGCAGTTGCTGCGCGCCCAGGCCGTGCCGCAACCGGTGCATGACGTGATCGATTTCTCTTTTAAGGCCTTGCCCCATGAATCACCCCACCCCAGTGCCATTGTTCCAGTCGACTGAGGCTGTGCCGAGTTTCGGCATCATCATCATCGGCGACGAGATCATGTCGGGCAAACGCTCCGACAAGCACTTGCCCAAAGTCATCGAATTGTTGTCTCAGCGCGGTTTGCAGCTGGACTTTGCCGACTATGTGGGCGACTCACAGTCGCGCATCAGCGCCACGCTCAAGCGTGCTTTTGACTCCGGCTCGGTGGTGTTTTCCTGTGGCGGCATCGGCGCCACGCCCGATGACCACACGCGCCAGTGCGCCGGCGCAGCACTGGGTCGGGAATTGCAGTTGCACCCTGAGGCGGCCGAGCTGATCCGCCAGCGTATGCAGGAGTTGGCGTTGGAAAAAGGCTTGGCTTATGAGCCCGAGCGCGACGACAACCTGCACCGGCTGAACATGGGCATGTTCCCCGCGGGTGCCAGCATCATCCCGAATCCGTACAACAAAATTGCCGGATTTTCCTGCGCCGGGACCAACGGCGGCGGCGTCCACTTTGTGCCCGGCTTTCCCGTCATGGCCTGGCCCATGATGGCCTGGGTGCTCGACACCTACTATGCGAAGTTGTTTCGCCACGATGCGTATGAAGAGCGCTCCGTGATCGTATTCGGCGCCATGGAAGCGGCGCTGACACCGCTGATGGAAGCGATCGAGCGGGACTTTCCCGGCGTACGCATCTTCAGCCTGCCCAGCGTGGATCACCCGGTGCACGGTCGCCATATCGAGCTCGGCGTGAAGGGCTCGCCCGGCTTGACGCTGGCCGCCTATGCCCGCATGGTGGCGGGCTTGCAGCAGTTGAATGCCAAATTGGGCCCCGAACTGGTGCGTTGAGGTGTGAGCCCTTGTTTGGTGCGTGTTGATGCTGTATTTTGGTGCGTCACAGCCCGCAGTGTCGGGGTATTTTCCGGGACGCTGTGGCAAAAGAGCCAGAACCGGGTAGCAACTCAAGGCAAAATAGCGGGCTGGACAGGTTTCGCGTCGAGCGTGCGTTGGCACACATCGTGCGTTCCCTGATTCCGTGCAAGTTTTCTATCCGTGTCATTTAACCAGGAGTATTTGATGGCCAAGACCGTCGCAGACGTGATGAAGATGGTGAAGGAAAACGAGGTCAAGTTTGTTGACTTCCGCTTCACCGACACCCGTGGCAAAGAGCAGCACGTGACCGTGCCGGTCTCGCACTTTGACGAAGACAAGTTTGTCTCGGGCCACGCCTTTGACGGTTCCTCTGTCGCCGGCTGGAAGGGCATTGAAGCTTCGGACATGCAACTCATGCCCGATCCGAACACCGCCAATCTCGATCCGTTCTTTGAAGAGACCACCATCTTCATGAGCTGCGACGTGATCGAGCC
>CAIKVZ010000042.1 GCA_903830985.1 uncultured beta proteobacterium | reverse complement strand
TCGAAGCTGTACGCGTCCTTCATGATGAACTCGCGCCCACGCATCAGGCCAAAGCGCGGACGGCGCTCGTCGCGGAACTTGGTCTGGATCTGGTAGAAGTTGCGCGGCAACTGCTTGTAGCTCTTGATTTCCTGGCGCGCGATGTCGGTGACGGCCTCTTCACTGGTCGGCTGCACCACGTAGTCGCGCTCGTGCCGGTCCTTGATGCGCAGCAGTTCCGCACCCATGGCGCCAAAGCGCCCGGTCTCCTGCCACAGCTCGGCCGGTTGCACGACGGGCATGCTCAACTCCACGGCGCCGGCGCGGTTCATTTCCTCGCGCACGATGGCCTCGACCTTGCGGATCACGCGCAGTCCCATGGGCATGTAGTTGTAGATGCCGGCGCCCAGCTTTTTGATCATGCCGGCGCGCATCATGAGCCGGTGACTCGCCACTTCGGCGTCAGCCGGAGCTTCTTTCAGTGTGGATATAAAGAACTGGGAAGCTTTCATGTGGATGAACCGTGCAGAATAGTGAAGACCCCTAGGGCCTGGCCCCTTGATGCGCAGCACCTGCTGTGCATAATGGCCTCAGTTTAAAGAATTGGGGTTTGATTATGCTTGACCGTGAAGGCTTTAGGCCTAACGTCGGCATCATTCTGCTCAACCAGAAGAATCAGGTGTTCTGGGGCAAGCGCATACGCACCCACTCTTGGCAGTTTCCGCAAGGTGGCATTGATCGGGGAGAGACACCCGAGCAGGCCATGTTTCGCGAACTGCACGAAGAAGTGGGGCTCCGTCCGGAGCATGTGTGCATTGTGGCCCGCACCCGAGACTGGTTGCGCTACGAGGTGCCGGACAGGTTTATCCGCCGCGATGCGCGTGGACATTACAAAGGCCAGAAGCAAATCTGGTACTTGCTGCAACTGATTGGCCACGATTGGGATCTGAACCTGCGCGCCACCAATCACCCGGAGTTTGACGCCTGGCGTTGGAACAATTACTGGGTTCCGCTGGACGCCGTGGTCGAGTTCAAGCGCGGCGTGTACGAAATGGCGTTGACCGAGTTGGCGCGCTTTCTGCCGCAACACGAGCATCGCAACCGTTTCCTGCGCAATGGCACGCGCTCACGCGACCATCAGGAGCACGATGGTCCGCATCGCGGCACCCTGCACGGTCTGCTCGTTCCCGGATCCGGTTTCGAGTTGCCGCCGGGTGCGAGCTACGAGCCCGACCCCGGCACGTCGCAGGAGATGCACGCCCTGGAGCCTGCGGAAGCGGCGCCCGCCAAAGAGCCATCAGCTTGAAGCCGACCTTCAAGGCTGGCGCGTCAGCACCAGGTTGTCCCGGTGCACCATCTCGGGCTCGGCCAGGTAGCCCAGCAGGCGCTCGAATTCACTGGACGATTTGCGACAGATGAGGCGAGCTTCGCCGCTGGCGTAGTTGGCCAGGCCGCGCGCCATCTCCAGCCCCTGGCTATCGCGAATGGCGATCACGTCGCCACGCGAGAAGTCGCCTTCCACGGCCGTCATGCCGATGGGCAGCAGGCTTTTCCCCTCGTCGCGCAGCTTGGCTGCGGCGCCGTCGTCCACGGTCACTGCGCCGCGCATCTGCAGATGATCGGCCATCCATTGTTTTCGGGCCTGGTTCTTGGGCGTCTGCGCCAGCAGCAAAGTGCCTATGACCTCACCCTGCATCAAGCGGATCAATGCATCGGGTTCGCGCCCCCAGGCAATCACGGTGGAGGCGCCGGAACCGGCGGCCCGCTTGGCCGCCAGAATCTTCGTGATCATGCCGCCGCGACCGATGCTGCTACCGGCCCCGCCCGCCATGAGTTCGAGTTCCGGATTGCCGGCCACGGCTTCGTGGATGAAGCGCGCGGACGGGTCCTTGCGCGGGTCCGCGCTGTACAGGCCGCGCTGGTCAGTGAGGATCACCAGCACATCGGCCTCGATCAGATTGGCGACCAAGGCACCCAGGGTGTCGTTGTCGCCAAACTTGATTTCGTCGTTCACGACGGTGTCGTTTTCGTTGATGACCGGAACCACCTTGTGCTGTAGCAGCGTGAGCAGGGTGGAGCGCGCGTTGAGGTAGCGCTCGCGATCGGCCAGATCGGCATGCGTGAGCAGCACCTGGGCCGAACCCAGTCCGCTCTCGCGCAGCTTGGTTTCGTACATTTGCGCCAGGCCCATTTGCCCCACGGCCGCGGCCGCCTGCAGTTCGTGAATCTCGCGCGGACGCGTGGTCCAACCCAGGCGTTTCATGCCTTCGGCGATGGCACCACTGGACACCATGACGACCTCGCGCCCATCCAGTCGCAGTGCCGCCAGTTGCTTGCACCATTGGCCTATGGCTGCCTCGTCCAGGCCGCGGCCTTCATTCGTCACCAGGCTGGAGCCTACCTTGACCACGATGCGGCGCGCATCCTGCAACACCTTGGAAACCAATTTTTCAGTCATGTCTTGCGGCAAACCCGATCGCGGGATTTCAATTTTTTTGTGAGCCGGTGTCAGGGATTGGGTTCAAGCTTGAAGCGCGGGTCGACCTCGGGCACTTCCTGCTCCAGCACCTGCTGCGCCTTGACGTGCTGGTAGATCGCCTTGATCAGCGGCTCGCAGCCTTCGCGCGTCAGGGCCGAGATCTGAAATACCGGGCCCTTGAACTTGAAGCGCTTGACGAAATCCTTGACGCGCGCCTCGCGCTCCTCGAGCGGCACCATGTCAAGCTTGTTCAGCACCAGCCAGCGCGGCTTGGTGAACAGCGCCGGGTCGTACTTCTTGAGTTCGCCCACGATCGCCTTGGCCTGCGCCACCGGATCCACGCCTTCGTCAAACGGCGCCATGTCAACGACGTGCAGCAGCAGGCGCGTGCGCTGCAGATGGCGCAGGAACAGGTGACCCAGGCCCGCGCCTTCGGACGCACCCTCGATCAAACCCGGCAGATCGGCCACGACAAAACTCTGTTCGGGTCCGACGCGCACCACGCCCAGGTTCGGGTGCAGGGTGGTGAAGGGGTAATCCGCAATGCGCGGGCGGGCGTTGGAGACGGCCGAGATGAAGGTCGACTTGCCGGCATTGGGCATGCCCAGCAGCCCCACATCGGCCAGCACCTTCAACTCGAGCTTGAGGCTCTTCTTGTCGCCCGGCCAACCGGGGGTCTTCTGCCGGGGTGCGCGGTTGATGGCGCTCTTGAAGCGCATGTTGCCAAAGCCGCCGTCACCGCCTTTGGCGATGGTGATGACCTCGCCGGGGGTGAGCAATTCGTACAGCACTTCGCCGGTTTCGGCGTCGGTGATGATGGTGCCCACCGGCATCTTCAGCGTGATGTCGTCGGCGGCTACGCCAAACATGTCGGAACCCATGCCGTGCTGTCCGCGCTTGGCTTCGTGCCGGCGCGAAAAGCGAAAATCCACCAGGGTGTTCAGATTCGGGTCGGCCACGGCAAACACGTGGCCACCGCGTCCGCCATCGCCCCCGTTGGGGCCGCCAAATTCCTTGTACTTCTCGTGCCGGAACGAGACGCAGCCGTTCCCGCCGTCGCCGGCAGCGACGTCAATATAGGCTTCATCCACGAATTTCATAGCTTGTTCCAGTTGCCAAATTATCCTGCCCCAATGAACAAAGCCCCGACCAGGCGGGGCTTTGCGCAGATGGAGACATCAGCTCAGCTGAGCTTGATCACGCCGCTGCTGTCACGCTCACCGTGTGCTTGTTCAAAGCGCCCTTGATGGCGAAAGACACATGGCCTTCGATCAGGGAAAACAGTGTGTGGTCCTTGCCCAGACCGACATTGGTTCCGGGATGGAACTTGGTGCCGCGTTGACGCACGATGATAGCGCCAGCGCTGACCAGTTCGCCGCCGAATGTTTTCACACCCAGCATCTTGGGCTTGGAATCGCGCCCGTTGCGCGTTGAGCCGCCGCCTTTTTTCTGTGCCATTTCTCTTGCTCCTTATGCAGCAATAGAGGAAATCAGCAGTTCGGTGAACTGTTGACGATGCCCCTGACGTTTTTGATAGTGCTTGCGACGGCGCATTTTGAAAATGTGCACCTTGTCGTGCAGACCGTGCGCCAACACTGTGGCTTTCACAATCGCGCCGGACACCAAGGGTGTGCCGATCTTGATTTCAGCGCCGTTGCCGACGGCCAAAACCTGTTCGATCACAATCTCTTGGCCTACATCCGCAGCAATCTGTTCTACTTTAATTTTTTCGCCTGCAGCAACACGATACTGTTTGCCACCGGTTTTTATGACCGCGTACATAATGACCTCTTCAGTTTGATCCTCTGCAAAAGGATTTCGCAGAGCCCAGCATTCTAGCACACGGCCGGACTTTGCACTAAGGTCCGCCGAACAGGCGCTTGGGCGACAGCGACCTTCCTATAATCACGCACGCTACTCACACCTCTGCACCTTGTCTTCCAACTCCACCAACACCTCTTCCGCGCTTGCACTCATCGCCGACGACATGCGCGGCGTGGACGCGGTCATTGCGCAACGCCTTGATACCGACGTCCCTCTGGTGGCGGAAGTCTGCCGCTACATCATCTCGGCCGGCGGCAAGCGGCTGCGCCCGGTGCTGCTGCTGCTGACCAGCGGCGCCTTGGGCTATACCGGCGAGCAGCGCTTCAATCTGGCAGCTGTGGTGGAATTCATCCACACTGCCACTTTGCTGCACGACGACGTGGTCGATGACTCCGCGCTGCGCCGCGGTCGCGCCACGGCGAACCAGGCTTTCGGCAACCCGGCAAGCGTACTGGTGGGCGACTTCCTGTACTCGCGGGCCTTTCAGATGATGCTCGACGCCAGGGACATGCGGGTCATGGAGATCCTCTCGGACGCGACCAATGTGATCGCCGAAGGGGAGGTCCTGCAACTGATGAACATGCACGATGCGGCGCTTGACGAAGCCGGCTATTTGCGCGTGATCCGGTCCAAGACCGCCAAGCTGTTTGAGGCCAGCGCCCGGTTGGGCGCGATTCTGGCAAAGAGTTCGCCGCAGTTGGAGCAGGCCTGTGCCGACTATGGACAAGCCCTGGGCACGGCGTTTCAGGTCATTGACGACGTGCTGGATTACGACGGCGATGTCGCCGAAATGGGCAAGAACCTGGGCGACGACCTGCGCGAGGGCAAGGTCACCTTGCCGCTGATTGCGGCAATGCAGCGCGGCAGCGCCGAGCAGCGCAAGACCATACAGACGGCAATCGAGACGGGTTCGGTACCCAACCTGGACGAAATTGTCGGCATAGTTCAATCGACTGGCGCCCTGACGGTGGCGCGGGATGCTGCTGCAGCCCAGGCACGCCTGGCCATGGAAGCAGCCGCCCTGCTGCCGAAGAATGCCTACTCCGAGGGTTTGCTACAATTGGCGGCTCAGTTATTGGGGCGTCGGTCGTGAAGGAATTTCAGGTCTGACGCAAGCCAATCGGGGTGTGGCCTAGTCCGGTAAGGCGCTTCGTTCGGGACGAAGAGATCGGAGGTTCGAATCCTCTCACCCCGACCAAAATCCCCCTGCGGCGCAGGTTGGGCATTACGTTTTTGAAAGGACTTCATCGGCCGTGCGGCTGCTGTGGTCTGGATTGTCTGTAAGCGTAGTACATTCCTCACCATATGGCCGCCGTCGATATCCCCGCTACCGGTTCTGCTTCAATCGCCCTTCCGGGGCTGGCGCATGTGCTCGTGTCTGCGGGAAAACTGTCGGCGAAGGCGGCCGAAGAAATCTACCGCAAGTCAATCACCAACAAGTCCGCCTTCGTTGGCGAACTCATAGGCTCCGGCGCCCTGACAGCCTACGATTTGGCGCACACCATGTCGACGGCGTTTTCCGTGCCGCTGGTGGACCTGGATGCGCTGGACATTTCACGCCTGCCCAAGGGACTGCTGGACGCGAAGATCTGCAAGGACTACCGGATTGCCGTGCTGAACAAGCGCAACAACCGTCTGTTGGTCGCCACCTCCGATCCCTCCGATCAGAAAGCTTCGGAAAAAATAAAGTTCGCCACCCAGATGGGCGTGGACTGGGTGGTTGCGGAGTACTCCAAGCTGGTCAGGCTGGTCGACGCGAGCACCGAGACCACGACCGAGACGATGGAGCACATCATCGGCGGCGACTTCGAATTTGACGAAGAAACCACCGACGCGTCGGCGTCCGAACCCAGCGAGGTCGGCGTCTCCGAAGTGGAAGACGCCCCGATCGTCAAGTTCCTGCACAAGATGCTGCTCGACGCCTTCAACATGCGCGCCTCGGACCTTCACTTCGAACCCTACGAGCACACCTACCGTGTCCGCTTTCGGATCGACGGCGAGCTGCGCGAAATCGCCTCCCCCCCGGTCGCCATCAAGGACAAGCTGGCCTCGCGCATCAAGGTGATCTCGCGCATGGACATCTCCGAAAAGCGCGTGCCGCAGGATGGTCGCATGAAGCTCAAGATCGGCCCGGATCGGGTCATCGACTTTCGGGTCAGCACCTTGCCCACCCTTTTTGGCGAAAAGATCGTGGTGCGGATTCTGGACCCGAGCAGCGCCAAATTGGGCATCGAAGCCCTGGGCTACGAACCCGAAGAAAAGGAACGCCTGCTCAAGGCCGTGCAGCGGCCTTACGGCATGGTGCTGGTCACGGGGCCCACGGGCTCAGGCAAGACCGTGTCGCTGTACACCTGCCTGAACCTGTTGAACCAGCCGGGTGTGAACATTTCCACGGCGGAGGACCCTTCGGAAATCAACCTGCCGGGCGTGAATCAGGTCAACGTGAACGAAAAGGCCGGCCTGACCTTCGCCGCCGCCCTGAAATCCTTTCTGCGCCAGGATCCCGACATCATCATGGTGGGCGAGATTCGCGACCTTGAAACCGCCGACATCTCGATCAAGGCAGCGCAGACCGGCCACCTGGTGCTGTCCACGCTGCATACCAACGATGCGCCGGCCACGTTGACCCGCATGCGCAATATGGGCATTGCGCCGTTCAATATCGCCTCCAGCGTGATCCTGATCACCGCGCAGCGTCTGGCGCGCAGGCTGTGTCCGAGTTGCAAGCAGCCCGTGGAAGTGCCGCGTGAAGCCCTGCTCGAGGCGGGTTTCCCGGAAAGCGACATCGACGGGACTTGGACGCCTTACCGCCCGGTGGGCTGTTCGATGTGCAACAAAGGTTACAAAGGACGTGTCGGCATTTACCAGGTGATGCCCATCAGCGAGGAAATCCAACGTATTATTTTGCGTGACGGCAGTTCCATGGAAATTGCCGAGCAATCGCGCCTGGAAGGTGTCCGCAGCTTGCGGCAATCGGGTTTGTTGAAAGTCAGAAAAGGCATGACTTCGATCGAAGAAGTGCTCGGGTGCACCAACGAATAGCCAGCCTGGCAATAAGGAACACGAATCACTATGGCCACCGCAATCAGCAGCAAGTCCGTGAAGGAATTTGTCTTCGAATGGGAGGGCAAAGACCGCAACGGCAAGCAAGTCAGAGGCGAAACCCGTGCCGCCGGCGAAAACCATGTGGTCTCGGCCCTGCGCCGCCAGGGCGTGCTGCCGACCAAGATTCGCAAACGCAAGATGCGCAGCGGCAAGGCCATCAAGCCCAAGGACATGGCGATCTTCACGCGCCAACTCGCCACCATGATGAAGGCCGGCGTGCCGCTACTGCAGGCTTTCGACATCGTGGGACGCGGCAACGCCAACAGCAGTGTCACCAAATTGCTCAACGACATTCGCACCGATGTGGAAACCGGCACCTCGCTGAGCGCGGCGTTTCGCAAGTTTCCCATGCACTTCGACAGCCTGTACTGCAATCTGGTCGAGGCCGGTGAAGCCGCCGGTATCCTGGAGCAGTTGCTGGATCGACTGGCGGTCTACATGGAAAAGACCGAGGCCATCAAGTCCAAGATCAAATCGGCCTTGATGTACCCGATTTCGGTGGTGGTGGTGGCCTTTGTCGTAACGGCTGTCATCATGATTTTCGTTGTCCCCGCGTTCAAGGAAGTCTTCTCCAATTTCGGCGCCGACCTGCCGGCGCCGACGCTGTTTGTGATCGCGATGAGCGAAGTCTTCGTCAAATACTGGTGGCTGATCTTTGGCGGCATTGGCGGAGGTTTCTACTTTTTCATGCAGGCCTGGAAACGCAACGAAGCCATGCAGATGTTCATGGACCGCCTGCTCATCAAGCTGCCGGTATTTGGCGCCCTGATCGAAAAGGCCGTGATTGCGCGCTGGACGCGCACGCTCTCGACCATGTTCGCTGCCGGCGTTCCGCTGGTAGAGGCGCTGGATTCCGTCGGCGGCGCAGCGGGCAACTCGGTCTACCTCAAGGCGACCGAAAAGATCCAACAGGAAGTATCCACCGGCACCAGCCTGACGGCCGCCATGACCAACGCCAACCTGTTTCCCTCGATGGTGCTGCAAATGTGTTCCATCGGCGAGGAATCCGGTTCCATCGACCACATGCTGGGCAAGGCAGCCGACTTTTACGAGGCCGAAGTCGACGACATGGTGGCAGGTTTGTCCAGCCTGATGGAGCCCTTCATCATCGTCTTCCTGGGGGTTCTCATCGGCGGCATCGTGGTCGCCATGTACCTGCCGATCTTCAAGCTGGGTCAGGTCGTCTGAAGCCGTCCATTCAGGGGGCTGGGTGCTGTTGCAGTCAACTCCCTGACCGGTCGCCAGATCGATAGGCTGCGCCCAATCTCAGCCGCGCGCTGGTGAACCCCATGCCAAAATTTGCCGCCAACCTGTCCATGCTCTACCCCGAGTTCGACTTCCTCGACCGCTTTGACGCCGCGGCCAAGGACGGCTTCAAGGGCGTGGAGTACCTGTTCCCCTATGCCCACCCCAGCGCGGAGATTGCTGCGCGCCTGCATGCCAATGGCTTGCAGCAGGTGCTGTTCAACGCGCCGCCCGGCAACTGGGACGCGGGCGAGCGCGGCCTGGCCTGCTTGGCCGGTCGTGAAACCGAGTTCCGCGCCGGCATAGCGCAGGCGCTGGACTACGCGGCAGCGCTCGCCTGCCCGCGCGTGCATGTGATGGCGGGACTGCTGCCAGCGGGCAGCACGCACGCGGCGCACGATCCGATCTACGTCGACCCGTTGCGCTGGGCGGCATCGCAGGCGGCGGCACCGGGCATCGAGCTGCTGATCGAACCCATCAACACGCGCGACATTCCTGGCTTCTTCCTGAACCGCCAGGACCGGGCACACGCCGTGGTGGCCGAGGTCGGCGCGGCCAACCTCAAGGTGCAGATGGACCTGTACCACTGCCAGATCGTCGAAGGCGATCTGGCCATGAAGCTGCGCCAGTACCTGCCCACGGGTCGCGTCGGCCACGTCCAGGTCGCTGGCGTGCCGCAACGCCACGAACCCGATCTGGGCGAGATCAACTACTCCTATCTGTTCCAACTGCTGGACGAACTGGGTTACAGCGGCTGGGTCGGCTGCGAGTACCGGCCGGCGCTCGGCCTGCAGACTGGCGGCACCTCTGCGGGCCTGGCCTGGGTCAAGCCCTGGCTTTGAAGTCGGCCACGGCCATATCGGTCAACTTCTTCCCGAATGCGCCCGGGAATCCTCGCCCAGGCGCTATAGTTTGCCGATTACCATAGCAAAAACCCAACGAAACACATGCTCACAACTGCAACGAATTCCGGCTTACTGCAAATGGACTGGTATGCCGGCATGCTGCTGGGAACCTTGGGCCTGCTCGTGGGCAGCTTCCTGAACGTGGTGATCTACCGCCTGCCCAAGATGCTGGAGCGGCAATGGGCCGCAGAGTGCGAACAGTTCGCCGGCAAAGAGCCTGCGCCGGCGGAGACCTTCAACCTGATGCTGCCGCGCTCACGCTGCCCGAGTTGCGGCCACGCCATCACCTGGTACGAGAATATCCCGGTGCTGAGCTACCTGTTCCTGCGCGGCAAATGTTCAGCCTGCAAAGCCCCCATCAGCATTCGCTATCCCTTGGTCGAACTGATCTGCGGCGCGCTGTTCCTGTACTGCGGTCTGCGCTGGCAACTGTCGCCCACCGCCGGCGTCTGGTGCGCTTTTTCGGCCGTGCTGCTGGCACTCACGCTGATCGACTGGGACACCACCCTGCTGCCCGACGACATGACCCTGCCCTTGCTCTGGGGTGGCCTCATCGCCAGCGCACTGCACTGGACCACGGTGGCGCTGAGCACAGCGCTGTGGGGTGCGGTGGCGGGCTATATGTCTCTGTGGCTGGTGTACTGGGCCTTCAAGCTGGCCACGGGCAAGGAGGGCATGGGTTTTGGCGACTTCAAACTCTATGCTGCCCTGGGCGCCTGGTTTGGCTGGACCGCACTCATTCCCATCATCCTCATGGCTTCGGTGATCGGCGCCGTGGTCGGCATCGCCATGAAGTTTTCCTCCGGTCTGCGCGAAGGCGGCTACATTCCGTTTGGCCCTTTTCTCGCCGGTGCCGGGATGACTGCGCTGATCTTCAGCCCCGAAGCCATCCTGCGTGTCATCGGTCTGTAGCGCATGGCCCGGGTCTGCACTGTAGGTTTGACCGGTGGCATAGGCAGCGGCAAAAGCACGGTGGCGCAGATGCTGGCCGAACTCGGCGCTTTCGTGATCGACGCCGACGCGCTGGCGCGCGGCGTCACCCTGGCCGGTGGCGCGGCAATTCCCTCGATTGCGGCGCAATTCGGCGCGCAATTCATCGACAGCGACGGCGCCATGGGCCGCGCGCGCATGCGCGACGAGGTGTTTGCCAACGCCGCCTCCCGAGCCCGGCTGGAAGCCATCATCCACCCCCTGGTGCACGAGCAGACCGAACAACTGGCGGCGCAGGCAGCGGCCGACGGCTGCCCTTGCATCGTGTTTGACGTGCCACTGCTGGTCGAATCGAGCAACTGGAGAAGGCGGGTCGACCGCGTCCTGGTGGTGGACTGCCTTGACGAAACCCAGGTGTTGCGTGTCATGGCGCGCAGCGCACTGCAGCGCGAAGCCGTGGAAAAAATCATGGTGTCCCAGGCCAGTCGACTACAGCGACTGCGCGCTGCCGACAGCGTTGTCTTCAATGAAGGCATTACATTCGAACAACTGCGCAGCGAGGTCGCGCAAACCGCAGCGCACTTCGGGCTATGATGCTGCGAACCTCAAGAGCCCTTAGCGTGATCCTGTACGAATATCCCTTCAATGAACGCATCCGGACCTATTTGCGTCTGGAACATCTTTTTCAGCGGCTCGACAAACTGGTGGACCGCGAAGACCCGCTGGACCACCACTTCGCGCTGGCGACCATCTTCGAAGTGATGGACGTGGCGGCGCGCGCCGATCTCAAATCAGAAGTGTTACGCGACCTGGAAAAGCAAAAGCAGGTGCTCAACAGCTACCGCGGCAACCCGGCCATCTCCGAAGCCGCGCTGGACGCTGTGGTGCAGCAGTTGAACCGATGCTTCGAGGCGCTGAACGGGCAGTCGGGCAAGGCCGGACAGGCCCTGACGGAAAACGATTGGCTGATGAGCATACGCAGTCGCATCAGCATTCCCGGCGGCACTTGCGAATTTGATCTGCCGGCGTATTTCGCCTGGCAGCAGATGGCTGCGAGCGGGCGCCACGCCGACCTGAAACGCTGGGCCGGGACCCTCATGCCGCTGGCTGAGGCGGTACACCTGCTGATGAAGATGCTGCGCGACTCGGGCTCGGCGCAAAAAGTCATGGCTGTGGCCGGTCAGTTCCAGCAGAACCTGCCGCAGGGCCGGACCTTTCAGCTGCTGCGCCTGCGCATCAGTGCCCAGAGCGGCGTGATTCCGGAAATCAGCGGCAACCGGCTCATGGTGTCGGTGCGCTTCATGCGTCAGGAGGTCGACGACCGACTGCACCCCTGCGCCCAGGACACGGCTTTCGAGCTCACCCTGTGTTCCTGAGGCGCCACGTCGCCACACCCTGAACATGAATTCCGAAGAACCCTCGACCCCCCTCGTTGCCCGACTGGTCAGGTGCCCGCGCTGCGGCGGCGACAGCGTTTACGCGGCGAGCAACCCCTCGCGTCCGTTTTGCAGCCTGCGCTGCAAGGACATCGATTTCGGCGACTGGTCCAGCGAATCCTTTCGCATGCCCGCGCCCGTCACCTCAGCCGACCTGGAAGACGCGGCAGACACGCTGCCGCATTGACGCGGAGCTGATCAGCCTGCGTGCGTAGCTCCGAGGAAGCCGCGCTCCTGCGCCAGCCACTGCAGCACCGGCACCGTGCCCGGCAGGACCGGAACCACGGTCACCGGCAAGCGCTGCCAGAAGAACGACTGGGCCTCGCGCATCTGCAACTCGCCACGCCAGTCGAACACCTTGCAGAAATTCAGCCGCACCAGCGCGTGCGGGTAGTCCATCAGCTCGGACTTCCAGGCCTGCACCGTCCCCAAGGTGATGCCCAGTTCCTCGTGCAGTTCACGCCGCAAGGCCTGCTCCACCGATTCGCCCGGCTCGAGCTTGCCGCCCGGGAATTCCCAATAGCCCGCATACACCTTGCCGACCGGTCGCGAGGTGAGCAGAAAGTCTCCATTGGGCTGGATCAGGATGCCGACAGCCACCTCGACGATGGCGCGGTCCCCGGACTCCAGGCGCGCTTGCCCGGGGTCTGCCACCAAAGGGCGCCCGCTCATGCCGGCAGATTATTTTTGCCAGCGTAGTCGCGGGCGAACTGGTGGGCGACGCGGCCGCTGCGGGAGCCGCGCTCCAGCGCGAACACCAGCGCGTCGGCGCGCGCGGCCGCAATGCCGCTTCCTGTCACGCCAAAGGACTGCAGCCACTGGGCCACGATGGTCAGGTACTCGTCCTGGGTGAAAGGGTAAAAGCTCACCCACAGGCCGAAGCGCTCGGACAGGGAGATTTTTTCTTCCACGCCTTCGCCGGGATGCACCTCGCCGTCGTCGGTGTGGGTGTAGGTGAGGTTCTCCGACATGTACTCGGGCAGCAGATGGCGCCGGTTGCTGGTGGCGTAGATCAGCACATTGGCTGACGTGGCCGCCACGGTTCCATCCAGTATGGATTTCAAGGCCTTGTAGCCCGGCTCGCCTTCGTCAAAGCTCAGGTCGTCGCAAAAGATCAGGAATTTTTCGGGCCGATCGGTCACCACCTCGATGATGTCAGGCAGGTCCACCAGATCGGCCTTGTCCACCTCGATGAGTCGCAAACCCTGGGCCGCGTAGTGGTTCAGGCAGGCCTTGATGAGAGACGATTTTCCGGTGCCGCGCGCTCCGGTGAGCAACAGGTTGTTGGCCGGCAGGCCTTGCACGAACTGCAGCGTATTGCGCTGCACCTTGGCCTTTTGCTCGTCGATTTCCTTCAGGTCGTCCAGCGTGATCGGTCCCACATGGCGCACCGGCTCCAGCGTGGCGTGACCGCTGCTGCGTTTGCGATAACGAAAGGCCACTGATCCGGCCCAGTCGGGCGCCGCCAGCGGCTGCGGCACCAGCTTGGCGGCGTGCGCGACCAGCAGTTCGAGTTGGTCGATCAGGCGATCGAGCTTGTCGTTCACGAGCGGTAGTCGGCGTTGATGCTGACGTAATCGTGGCTCAGGTCGCAGGTCCAGACCGTGTCGCAAGCCGTGCCGCGGCCCAGCAGCACGCGCACCTTGATCTCGCTTTGCCGCATGACGCGCTGCCCGTCTTCCTCGCGGTAGGCAGGATTGCGCCCGCCCTGCACCGCCACCAGCACATCGTCCAGATAGAGGTCAATGCCGGTCTGGTCCAGGTCCTCGATGCCGGCATAGCCGACAGCCGCCAGGATGCGGCCCAGATTCGGGTCGCTGGCGAAGAAGGCCGTCTTCACCAAGGGCGAATGGGCGATGGCGTAGGCCACCTTGCGGCACTCTTCTCCCGAGGCACCGCCCTCGACCCGGATCTCGATGAACTTGGTCGCGCCTTCGCCGTCGCGCACGATGGCCTGGGCCAGCTTTTGCGCCAGGCCCAGCATGGCCGCGCGCAGCGCCTGGCCCTCGGCGCTGGCCAGCGATGTGACGGGCGCGTGGACCGCCTGATTCGTGGCGATGATCACAAAGGAGTCGTTGGTCGAGGTGTCGCCGTCAATCGTGATGCGGTTGAACGAGGCTTCGGCCAGTTCGCCCGCCAGTTGCGTCATGACTTTGGCATCAACGCAGGCGTCGGTCGCCAGAAAGCCCAGCATGGTTGCCATGTTCGGGCGGATCATGCCCGCACCCTTGGCGATGCCGCTCAGGCTGACCGTCGCGCCACCGAGCTGCAACTGAGCGCTGAAAGCCTTGGGCACGGTGTCCGTGGTCATGATGGCCTGGGCCGCGCGACCCCAGTGAGCCTCCTGCGCATCCGCCAAGGCCCCTGGCAGGCCCGCCACGATGCGATCCAAGGGCAGCTGCTCCATGATCACGCCGGTGGAAAACGGCAGCACCTGCGAGGCCTGGCAGCCCAGCGTCTGCGCCAGCGCAGCGCTGGTGGCGCGGGCGTTGTGCAATCCATGCTGTCCCGTGCCGGCGTTCGCGTTGCCGGTATTGATCACCAGCGCGCGAACACTCTGACCGGCCGCTGCGCTCTGCGCCAGATGCTCCCGGCACACCTGCACCGGCGCGGCGCAAAAGCGGTTCTGCGTGAACACGCCGGCCACCGTGCTGCCCTCGTCGAGCAGCATGACGGTCAGGTCCAGGCGATTCGCCTTGCGGATGCCTGCCTCGGTCGAGCCGATGCGAACACCGGGGATGGCCCGCAGTTCGGCCGGGTCGGTAGCAACAAAATTGACTGGCATGGCGCGCGCCTCCCAAAGGCTTTGAAAAAGTGCCCGACCGACTCAGGCGAGTTTGCCGTGACAGTGCTTGAACTTCTTGCCGCTGCCGCAGGGGCAGGGTTCATTGCGTCCGACGTGGTGGAAATCTGCTGCCGCGCCAGGCACGGTGCGTTCGTCCACCACGGTCAGCACTTCGCCCGATTCCGCCGGTCCGCTGTAGGTCACGTTGGAGATTCTTTCGGCGCGGGCTTCCAGATCCTGTGCGGCCTGATCGAGCTGCTCGGTCGACTGCACCTGCACCGTCATGAGGACGCGTGTCACTTCGTTCTTCACCGAGTCCAGCAACTGGCCAAACAGTTCGAAGGCTTCGCGCTTGTACTCCTGCTTGGGCTGCTTTTGCGCGTAGCCGCGCAGGTGAATGCCCTGGCGCAGGTAGTCAAGCGAGCTCAGGTGTTCGCGCCAATGGGTGTCCAGACTCTGCAGCAGCACGATGCGTTCGAACTGGCCAAAATTCTCCACCCCCACGGCCTCGACCTTGGCGGCAAAAGCCGCGTGCGCGGCCTGCACCACCTTGTCGCGCAGGTCCGAGTCGGTGATGCTGCTCGCGGAGGCCACCTGCTCCTGCAGCGCCACGTTCATCTGCCACACGTCCTGCAGCTCCTTGTCCAGCGCGCCGATGTCCCACTGCTCTTCCACCGACTCTTCGGGAAC
>CAIKVZ010000041.1 GCA_903830985.1 uncultured beta proteobacterium | reverse complement strand
GCCCCCAACCGCCCAAGCTGCCCGTAGCCGCCTGGATAAATCCACCGAAAAAGGAACCAACCGCCATCGGCAGAAGAACACAGAAGCCATCACTAAATTAACGTCCCCAGGTGTCTCAAAGTCATTGACAAATTCCGGGCGCGCCTCATCGATGCCCGCAGCGCCGCCAACTTGCCAGCAGTCTCAGCGTTGAACGCAGCGTTGCGCCAAGCTTGTTGCATGAAGATGAAGAGTAGCAGCGCAAAGCCCACGGCCAACGTGGTCATCAGGGCAATCAGTGCCTTCTTAGGCTTGGCTTTGCGCTCAGGCGGCTGGGCGGAATCTACCACTTGAATGATGGCGCCTTCGCGGCTTTCGTCCACGCGGGCCATTTCGTATTGCTTGGCAAAAAGCTCAAACAATGTTTCGTGGTATTTAAAGTCACGAAACTTGGCGATGTAGTCACTGTCGCCACCATCGGAAGTAGGTTCTTCTTTTTCAGCGCGTGCCATCTGGCCGCGCATGGCTACCAACTCGGTTTGCGCTTGTCTGAAATCAGGTGCGGATTCAGTCAAGTAGCCACGCATGCTGGCGACCTTTATTTCTTGTGCAGCAATGCCAGCCTTGAGCTTGGCCAGGCCTTCTACCGCCGCAACAGGACTGGCTTTGAGGGCACTGCTATTGACGCCACTGGACTTGAGGGCTTGCTCTGCCTTGGCAAGATTGTCTTTGGCGTTCAGCAGCTGCTTTTCAAAGAAGACTCGACGTTGCTGGGCTTCGGTAACCGCTAGGCGGCTCAACAGTTTGCCCAGTTCTTCCACATAAGCATTGGCAAGTTGAGCGGCAAACGCGGGCTCTTTGTCGCTAGCGTCGATGGTAATGAGACCATCTTTGCCGCTGGCGATTTGAGCGTTGCCGTCGAGCGTCTTGCGGGCATCTTCACGATACTTGACCTCATACCGATCAAGCAGTTTGAAGCGATCCACCAGCGCGTCCTGAACGCTGCGGCTTTTCAGGAAGGCAACATACTGGTCGGCCGGGTTCTTGATGCCGGTCGCTGCGCCGGCCAGACCACCCAGAGCGCCTAGACCCGCAAGCATGGCGGCTGCGGCGCCCTGCTGTTGCTGAGGCGGCATGAACTTGGTCGTAGCGGTAAAGGTGGGCGGGATGGCAAAGCAGATGGCCAGCGCCAGCAGGCCTGCGGCCAACGGTCCGAGCACCAGCAGGCGCAGATTGTCTGCCACGACCTGCAGCAGATCGAGCAGACTGATTTCGTCGTCTTCCACGTCTTGGGCCAAGCCCGCTTGCGTCTGTTCGGTCATGGCTGGCTTACTGCGTAATGGTCTTGAAAGCTGCGACACCAAGGCCGAAGTTGGACAGGATCTGGGTCCAGTCTTTCAAGGCACGGGTCACAAAGTTGTACCGGCTTTCACGGTCAAGCTGGGCCGGTACCACAACCGTGTCGCCGGGCATGACCTGGATGGATTCAAAGCTGCCGCCAAACATGCCGCTGTGGTCGCGTCGCGCAATGATGCTGCCATCAGCCCGCAGCACAAAGGCCTGATCCGGCTCTGCGTCTTCGGTCAGACCAGCGGACTTGATCACGTCACCCACCGTCTTGCCGGGCTTGTGGATAAAGACGTTTTCATTATTGACCGAACCAAAGGCCGAAACAAAGCCAGGCACAGCCGGCACCAGGATGCGGTCTCCGTCTTCAAGAGGCAATGCCGGCAGACCCGCGAGCGTCTGTGCATTGGGGTCAAGTTCCAGCGCCACGCGGCCATTGCTTTTCAGGGACTTGAGGCGTTCGATCTGGCTCTTGATCTGGATTTGCTGCTGCTGCTGTTGAATTGCTGCGCCTTGAGCTGCGCGGTCCCCAGTCAGGTTGCTCGTCGAGGCACTTGCCTGAGCTTGCGCTTGTGCCTCCAGTCGGCGGGTCAGTGTGTCGAGATTTTCCTGCTGACGCTTGCGCACGGATTCGCGGTCGAGCTCAGTGCCAAACACATAGGCCTGAGTGGTCAGGCCACCGATTCGTCTGAGCAGTTGCGGCAAGGTCTCGCCCGGACTGGTCTGATAGACGCCGGGGGCAGCGACTTCGCCTTCGACCCGCACCAAACGGTTTTGCCGATCGAGCGGCAGACGCAGGTCACTATTGCTCAGGATCGTGACCACATCACCGGATTGCAGCGCCAAGTTTTGGGAAGGGTCATGCTGCAGCACGGCCTTGCCGAGGTTGAAGGGAATCAATTTTGTGCTGAGCTTGCTGCTATCCATGCGTTCGATGACGGCATAGTCCCAGTTGATCTGGTCGGCCATGCTGCGCATGCGGGTGTCGATCGTGCTGCCGGCCTCTTTGGCCTTGGCAGCTGCGCTGATGACGCTCTCGCCGTTTTGTACCAACAGGTTCTTGCGCTTGTAATAGTCAGGGGTGATGAGGGCTTCGCGGTCCGGTATCAGATCACTGATCTTCATGCCTTCGAACCAGCGATAACGCAAAGGTTGTGCGACGACACCTTGCAGGGTCACGGCATTGGTGAAGGCGGGGCTGATGTTGAGAAGAGTCAGCACGTCGCCATCGTGCAAAGGCTGTGCAAGTCCTTGGGCATCAAGCACGATTTCCTGCACCTGACGCGGTGGATTGCTCTCACGCGCAATGCGCTCCAGCAAGGCCTTCTTCGTCTGGGCCAGAGACGGCACGCCGCCGCCCAGGCTCAGAATATCAGCCACACTGGTGGCACCGGTTTTCAACTCATAGATGGCTGCCTGGTCATAGGCACCCGTTACCGCCACGCGCGGCCCCACTGGCGGAATGACGATGATGTCACCCGACATCAGCGGCAGGTCCTTGCTCTTGTCGCCGCGGGCGATGAAATCGTACAGGTCCAGCGTGCTGACCGTCTTGCCCGCACGTTTGAGTTCGATGTTGCGCATCGAACCGTTAGCGCTGGGCCCACCGCTGGCAAACAGCGCATTAACCAAAGTGCTCAGGCTCGACATCTGAAAGGTGCCGGGTTGCCTTGCTTGGCCCACCACATAGACCTGAATCCCGCGCAGTCGCCCGAGACTGGCGTTGGCTTGGAAGTTGGTGAAGACCTTGCCCAAGTGTGACTGCAGGTTCTTTTCGAGATCACGTACTGCCACGCCAGCCAATGTGATCACGCCGACCTTGGGTATGTTGACCTGGCCGTTGCGGTCAATAACCAGGTTTGTCGTAAAGTCCAGGGGGCCCCAGACTTGTAGGCGCACCTCGTCTCCGGCACCAAGCACGTAGTCGGCCGGCGCCGGCAAGGCGGTATCGGCCGCGTAGGCTTGCGGCGTGTTGAACAAGTCGCTGCCATACATGGGCAGCAGGCGGCCCGTGGCTTCCTGCACAAAGGCTTGAAACTGGTTGGGGCCGGAAACGCGCTCTGGCGGACGGGCACGCACGGTATCCGCGCCGGATCTGTCAGCAGCGGCCTTTGCCGCGTCTGACGTATTGGATTGCTGCTGCAAAGCCTGTTGCAAAGCGCTGGCCCTTGCGGCGGCGGCGGCGGCGGGTGCAGCCGCCGCAGCATCCGTTGCAGCTGTGCCGGTCGTTGTTGTGCCCATAGCCCCTGCCCCGCCGCCGAAACCGGACAGGGTCGCCTGCGCCTGCGCGAGGACCCCGAGCGACAGCGCAGAAGCGGCCAGCAGTGCACGAAGACAGAATGAATTTGAGAATGTTTTCAGCATTAAATTTGGGTTCGACCGATGAAAGACGAACGATTGAATTGCCAACGACTCGGGAAAGTCTGAACCGCTCTCAGGTCGGCACAAGTCATTTACCTTGTTGCGCTGATTATGTTGGCTTAAGACAAACCTATAGCTGCGGACGCTCCCACTATCGCTCTAATTGTACTATTGACAACTGAACGAATGGACCTTTCGTCCCTTGCCAACCCGTCACTTGAACGCCCAAGTGGCCGTCACCGCCTGCGGCGTCACACTCAGGCGCATGCCGTCCTCCTTGCGCTGCTGTTGCTCACCGAGGAGCGATCCGATCGCGTAGCCCATGAAAGCACCGGCCACGGTGTCGGACACCCAATGGTCGCGCTTTTGCACGCGCCCGTAAGCCGATGCCGCAGCGAGACCGTACAACCACGGATTGCGAGTCTGCTGGGCAAAGGGCGTAATCAGCGCAAAGGTCAAGGCCACGTGATTGGATGGGAAGCCTGATTGGGTGGCCGTCCCGTTGAACCCGTTAAAGCTGGCGTTGCCCAACTCATCGATCGGGCGCGCGCGACCCACCACGTAGCGCGTGACCAGATTGGCCGCATACGTATAGCCAGCAGCTTTGAGCGCCGTCTCAGCAGTACTGCTGTCGCCCTGCTGGCTGATATAGACCAGGCCGGTGCCCAGTGCGAGCAAGCCAGGCAACGCGTTCGTTGCGGTGCCCAACCGATCGGCATTGCCGGTCTGATGATTCTTTGCCCAGTTGTTCACCGGTTTATCGAGAAGGCTCGACGCCAGGATGGCCCCACCGGCCCAGAACCAGGTGCTGGCATGGATCTCGCCAATTTGGCGGCCCAGCGTTGCGGTCGTGCCGCCGAGGTTCGAGAAGATGTTCGCGCCCGGTTCGCGCATCACGTAGCTCGTGTCCTCAGCTGAGCGATCACCGAGCGGCTCCACGGAACGCCATGACAAGGCCCGAAAGTCTCGCTGGCGCGTCAGATCATCGAGGGTGAATCGACGGCTCAGGCGCGCACCGCCATCGCGGGTCAAAGGGCTCCAGATGATGTTGCCC
This sequence comes from uncultured beta proteobacterium, assembly GCA_903830985.1. Classification (GTDB taxonomy): domain Bacteria; phylum Pseudomonadota; class Gammaproteobacteria; order Burkholderiales; family Burkholderiaceae_C; genus CAIKVZ01. The sequence continues at coordinate 1,333 of CAIKVZ010000041.1, read as the reverse complement.
GTACCCCCGGTGGACTTCGGTAAAAGCACGTCGAACGGAATCGTGACATAGAGGCCCTTATCAAAGCTGCCCTCGCCGTACTGCTGGGCTGAGACGTCGGTCTTGGTGGCCCAGGCGCCTGCGGCTACACCATTGGTGTACACGCGCTTGATGTCGATCGTGGCGCCGACGTCGCCGGCCAGGTAACGCCCGGCACTGAGCTTGACCTGAAGGTCCTTCCAGCCGGTATCCCAGTACACGGTGGCGTGCCCGGTGTTGATGCCGTAATCCCGGAACGCCAGGTTCTGCCGGAAGTCGCGCTGACGCACGTGGTTCACATCGATGCCAAAAGACAAACGACTCTGCCAGGGGTGGTACAACCACTCCGCGCCGACACCGCCGTACATCGACTCGAACATGCCGGCGTAGGCGCTGACGTAGTGGCCTCCCCCGAGGTCCGCAACGTGGGTCAACTGCAAAAGCGGCATCGTGAACCGAGACGAGGTCACATACTCCCGCTGGTAGGTGCGCACACGCGGCAGATCGCTCGGTGCGTCGTACTTGAATCGGTCGAAGTTGTCGACCATGCGCAAATCAAAATCACCGCTCAGCCAGGTGCTGTCGTTAAACCGGTGCTCGAGATTGGCTTGCACGCCCAACTCGTAGAGGAAGAAACTGTCGGGCCCGCCCAGGATCTGGTTGTAGCTCGGGCCCCATTCAGCAGAGAAGCCCGGTGCCTTTCCGGTCCAGGATTGGACACTGCCATCTTTCGGGGGCACAGCCGCCATGACCGACTTTTGCCCTGGGGAGACCTGCTGCGCGGGCAGACGCAAGGCCGGGGGTACGGGTACCGTATGCTGGGCGACCCACTCACCGCGATCAATCTGGACGCGCGACATCGGCAGGCCGCGCTCCTGCAACTGCAATACGAACCGCATGGAGGACGAAGGCGCGTCCCGGTGCAGAATGGTCACCGCGCGGTCGATGCGCTCCTGCAGGTGCACGGCACCGCCGGTCTCTGCCACCAGCGTGGTGGTACTGGCCTGACTGGACACACTGCGAACCGCCCATCCGGTGAAGCGCTCAACCGCTTGCGCCGTACTCTCCCAGCCATTGGGCGGCAACTGCGCTGGCGCCGTACTCTGCACCACTGGTAAAACCGGATCCAAAGACTTCGGCGTATGCAATTCATTGAGTCCGCCGTGCAGGGTAAAACCCAGCATCAGGCTGTTGCCCCGCTCCAGACCAAAGCTGAAATCGATATAGGGCGAGTAGCGGTAAACGGCGCCAAAGTTGAAGGGGCTGCGCACGACCTGGTTGTTGCCAAATGACTCGTGCTGGTAATCGTTGCCGT
>CAIKVZ010000040.1 GCA_903830985.1 uncultured beta proteobacterium | reverse complement strand
TGAACCCTGCATAATCCCTTGCCCCTAGGGGCATGAATCACCCGCACACCTGCAAGCTCAGCCCATAGCTTTGAAGTACTGGCAATGAAAATTCTTCTGGTCGACGATGCACGTTCTGTTTCCATGCTGCTGGCATCGCGGCTCACATCCTTCGGGCACGAGATCTCCCTGGCAGAAAATGGACAGGTCGCCTTTGACAAGTTCCGGGAGGTTGCCCCCGACTTGGTGCTGATGGACATCGAAATGCCGGTAATGAACGGCTTCGTCGCCACGGACCATATCCGCGCCTTTGAAGCGTCGCAGGGCTGGGGCTGGACGCCCATCATCTTCCTCACCGGTGCCAGCACCACCGACAACCTGGTGACTGCGATCGAGGCCGGTGGTGACGACCTGATTGCCAAGAACATGCCCGAAGCCGTGCTGCGTGCCAAGATGCTGGCCATGACCCGCGTTGCCACGCTGCGCCAGAACCTGGCCCAGGCGAATTTGCGGTTGGAGGAACTGGCGCACCGTGACGGCCTGACGGGGTTGCCGAACCGGCGCTACATGGATACCAAGACCGACTCCGCGTGGGCTGATGCCATCAGCCATCAGGACAGTTTCGCCATCCTGATGATCGACATCGACAACTTCAAGAAGTACAACGATCACTATGGACACCAAGCCGGGGACGACTGCCTGCGCAGCATCGCCACGGCCATCGGCTCGGCGGCGACTGACAGCAAGATCAGCCAGGCCTTCGCGGCGCGTTACGGTGGCGAAGAGTTTGCCGTGGTGTTGCCGCGGGTCACGCGCGCAGCCTACGAGACCCTGGCGCAGGCGGTGGTGGCAGCGATTCGCAACTGCGCCATGCCGCATGAGAAGAACGCCGATTGGGGCATCGTCACGGCATCGGTGGGAGGCGCCTATCTGGAGCAGGCGCAGGGCGGTCTGGCGGTGCTGTTTCGGGCCGCTGACCGCCAACTCTACTGCGCCAAGGAAAACGGCCGCAACCGGGCCGAAGTGGGCGATGTCCTTGAAGCTTCGCCGGCGCTGGCGATCACTGCCTGAGAAGGTCGGTCAGCGGTCCAGCGTCAGCACCACGGGCGCATGGTCGCTGGGACGCTCGTTGCTGCGCGGTCCTTTGTCGATGACGCAGGCCTTGACCTGTGAGCGCAACGCCTGACTCACCAGGATGTGGTCAATGCGCAGCCCACGGTTGCGGCGGAAGGCAAACTCGCGGTAGTCCCACCAGGAGTAGCTCTTGGGCGCCACGGGAAACAGCCGCAAGGCATCGCACAGACCCAGCGCAACGAGTGCGCGCAAGTGGTAACGCTCTTCTTCCGTGCAGTGAATCGTGTCCTTCAGCGCGGCCGGGTCCCACACATCGGCATCGTCAAAGGTGATGTTGAAGTCGCCCATCAGCACCAGGTCGGGGTGCAGTTGCAGTTCCTGCTTTATCCAGTCGCGCAAGCCCTTGAGCCAGTTCATCTTGTAGTCGAACTTGTCGCTGCCGGGTTCCTGTCCGTTGGGGAAATAGGCGCCTATGACGCGCACGCCCTGAACTGTGGCGCTGATGACGCGCGCCATGTCGTCGGCAAAGCCCGGAATATTTTTCACCACGTCGGTGGCGGGTGTTCGCGTCAACAGCGCCACGCCGTTGTAGGTCTTCTGCCCAAACCATTGCGCCTGGTAGCCCACGTCGGCCAGCGCCTGCGCGGGGAACTTGTCGTCTGTCATCTTGATTTCCTGCAGCGCCAGCACGTCGACCGGGTTGCGGGCCAGCCATTCCAGCACCTGGGGCAGACGGACGGTGAGCGAGTTGATGTTCCAGGTGGCGAGTTGCATTGTTTTTATAAGCTATTGATTTGTATGGGTAAATATCAAAATATTTTTAAGGTTTTAGCTCTGGCTACCCAGCTAGCTACCCAAGAAGGCGGCACTGGAAGGTGCGCCTGCTCAACCGTCAAATTTCGTTCCATCTTAGGGGGTGTTGCCGCCGACCGAAAACTGACCCACTTGTAGAGGTTATGCCGACCCAAAATTGACCCAGGTGTTTTACTGGCTCTGCCTTATTTTTAGGCAGGAGCAAAAAAGTTGATCACCATGGAAATGTTGGGAAAAATCAGACGGATGCACCTGCGCGACAAGATGTCGCTGCATGCCATTGCCAAGCAGACAGGTTTGTCGCGCAACACGCTCAGGAGGTGGCTCAGGGAGCCGGATGAGGCGGCGGTGCCGACGTACCAGCGTGCCCCTGGCACAAACAAGCTGAGCGCGTTTCATGCAGTGCTGGTCTTGGCGCTCAAGGCCGATGCCCACCGGACCAAGCAGAACCGGCGCACGGCCAAGGCGCTGTTTGCGCAGATCAAGTCCGACGGTTACACCGGCTGCTACAGCCGCGTCACCGACTTCATTCGTGAGTGGCGGGCCAATGAGGGCAAGGCGCCGCATGCCTTTGTTCCCCTGACGTTCGAGCAGGGTGAGGCGTTCCAGTTCGACTGGAGCGACGAAGGCATGGTGGTGGGCGGCATTTACTACAAGCTGCAGGTCTCGCACATGAAACTGTGCGCCAGCCGGGCCTTCTGGCTGGTGGCCTACCCCGGTCAGGGGCACGAGATGCTGTTCGACGCCCACACCCGGTCGTTTGCGGCGCTGGGCGGGGTTGCGCGCCGGGGCATCTACGACAACATGAAGACGGCCGTGGACAAGGTCAAACGAGGCAAGGCTCGCGTGGTCAACGCGCGCTTTGCCGTGATGTGCGCGCACTACCTGTTCGACCCCGATTTTTGCAACGTTGCCTCGGGCTGGGAGAAGGGGGTTGTGGAGAAGAACGTGCAGGACAGCCGCAGGCGTATCTGGCTGGACGCGCAGCAGATTCAGTGGGGATCGTTTGCCCAGCTCAACGTCTGGTTGGGCGAGCGCTGCCGGGCTCTGTGGAGCGAGTTGCGGCATCCCGAGTTCCGCGAATTCAGCGTACTGGAGATGCTTGAGCAAGAGCGCACCGAACTCATGCCCATGCCCACAGCGTTTGACGGCTACGTTGAGAACCCGGCACGCGTGAGCAGCACCTGCCTTGTCTCGGTGTCACGCAACCGCTACTCGGTGCCCTGTGAGTTTGCCGGCCACAAGGTCAGCATCCGGCTGTACCCGAATCGGGTCAGCATCGTGGCTGATGACGCCATCGTCGCCAGCCACGAGCGGCTGATCTGTCGTGGCCGCATCGCCTACGACTGGCAGCACTACATCGACCTGGTGCAGCGCAAGCCCGGTGCGCTGCGCAACGGTGCACCCTTCGCCGACATGCCCGCGCCGCTGCAGCGATTGCGACAGGGGCTGCTGCGCCACGCGGGTGGCGACAGGGTCATGGCCCAGGTGCTGGCTGCCGTGCCCACGGCGGGGCTGGACGCCGTTCTGGTGGCTGTGGAATTGGTCATCGAATCCGGCGCGCTCAGCGCTGAACACGTGCTCAATGTGCTGGCCCGGCTCAACGCTGTGCCGACACCTGAATCGGTTGAGACCACGCTGCAACTCAAGGAGGCGCCGCTGGCCAACACCAGCCGTTACGACAGCCTGCGCAGCGCAAAGGACCTGGCCTGCAATGCCGTGGAGGTAAACCATGCGCAGTGATGTCATCACCGAACTCAAGGAACTTCACCTGCGCGGTATGGTCGGTGCCTGGGAAGAATTGACGGCTCAGGGGGACACGGGAGTCGCGTCCTCGAAGTGGCTGATCGAGCACCTGCTGCAGGCCGAACACACCCACCGTGCGATGGCATCGGTGAGCCACCAGATGAAGGCAGCCAAGTTCCCACTGCATCGGGATCTCGCCGGGTTTGACTTTGCCTCGTCCAAGGTGGACGAACACCTGGTCAAGCAACTCGCCACACTGGCGTTCAGTGACACCGCGCAAAACGTGGTGCTCATCGGTGGACCGGGCACGGGTAAAACGCACCTCGCCACAGCCATTGCGGTGTCGGGCATCGCGTCTCGGGGCAAGCGCGTGCGGTTCTATTCCACGGTCGATCTGGTCAACCTGCTGGAGCAGGAAAAGGCGCAGGGCAAGGCTGGTCGGATTGCGCTGTCACTGATGCGAATGGACGTGGTCATCCTGGACGAACTCGGGTACCTGCCCTTCAGCCAGGCGGGTGGCGCCTTGCTGTTCCACCTGCTGTCAAAGCTGTACGAGAACACCAGCGTGGTCATCACCACCAACTTGAGCTTCTCCGAATGGTCCGCCGTGTTTGTGGACCCCAAGATGACGACGGCGTTGCTTGACCGGCTCACCCATCACTGCCACATCGTGGAGACGGGAAACGAGTCATACCGTTTCCAGCACAGCACCATGGCGGCCAAGTCGCGCATCAAAGCGCGCGAGCAAAAGCGCAAGGGCCTCGGCGCGGCGACGGAAGACGAGCCGTTCTGAGGGGCAGCAAGGGGGAAATCCGCTACGGGCTACGCCCTACGCGCCTTTCCCCCTTGCTTGATCCAAATTCAGAACCCCAAAGGCAGCGAGACCGTTCGAAAAGGGGAATTGAGTAAACTTATCCACAGTTGCCAAGTCAAAAGGCAGCTACCCGCCCTGGGTCAATATTCAATCGGCAGGGTGGGTCAACTTTCAATCGGCGCCGACAGTAAGCCCCAGAGCGGTGCCGACGCCAGCTGTTGTCGCTGCTGCACCACCCGCCGCCGCTGACGCGCCCATTACCATCTTGCTCTGACTTGGCGCAAACGAACAGACGATTTCGCCGTTCGACCTGGTGTCCTGCAGGTCCGCCGCGTGGGATGCGGCAGTCGCTGAGAGAAGGGCGCTCCAGAGGAAGAGGACCCTGATAACAGTCTGTTGAGATTTCATGGGTTTTACCGGATAAAACAAACCGGACCATGCTAGGGCGTTTCAGGCCGCAAGACAATTGCCCCTTAGGGCAAAACCTGGGTGTCTCAAGAAATTATTTCCTGTCAGCATCAACACAGGGATTCCACCTT
>CAIKVZ010000039.1 GCA_903830985.1 uncultured beta proteobacterium | reverse complement strand
AGGTTCTTTCGCACGCCCAGGTGCGGCAGGATGTAGGCCGCGCCGGTGTGGTGGCGCGCGCCGTTCTTCATCGTCACCTGCGTGGTGTTGTAGCCTTCCTGCTCGGCGCCGTTGAAGTCTGGGCAGTAGGGCAGGCCGGCTTCGGCACAGGCCTGTTTGACGATGGCGTGATAAGGGTTGTCGGTGCGCAAATCTTCCACCCAGACCGGTCCCGCATTGCCGTGGAATTCGTTGCGGTGCGTCTGGTTGTTCTCGGCTTTCTTGAAGTACGGCAGCACGTCGGCATAGCCCCAGCCTGGGTTGCCCAGTGTCGCCCATTCGTCGTAGTCGGCGTGGTGGCCGCGCATGTACATGGCCGTGTTGATGGCCGCACCGCCACCCAGTCCGCGGCCGAGCGCATGGAAGTCGCGCCGACCGTTCAGGCCCGGGTCGGGTACGGTTTCAAGGGCATAGTTGCTGGTGGTTTTGCGCGGCCCCAGCGCCAGGGTGCCCACCGCCAGATTGCTGCCCAGCAGGCCGCGCCGATCCGGTCCGGATTCCAGCAGCGCCACGCTGACGGACGGGTCCTCGGACAGGCGCGAGGCCACGACGCAGCCGCCCGGGCCGCCTCCCACGATGATGTAATCAAACGCTTGCATGTGCATTTCTCCTTGTGCCTTTGGACGCGACTTGATTCATGCGACGTCAAGCCGCCCTGATCAGGTCGGCGCACTTCTCGCCAATCATGATGGTGGCCGCATTGGTGTTGCCCGTGGTCAGCGTCGGCATGACCGACGCATCGGCAACGCGCAAACCGCTGATGCCATGCACCCTGAGCTGTGCATCGACCACCGCCATGGCGTCGGTGGACGGCCCCATCTTGCAAGTGCCGCAGGGGTGGTATTCGGTGTCGCCATAGCGGCGGATCAGCCGCTCGATATCGGCCGGATCGTCGGCATCGACCGGGAACATCAGCGCACCGCGAAACGGCGCCAGCGGCGCAGCGTTCATGATCTGCAGCGCCCGGCGCGTGCCGCTGACCAGCGTCACCATGTCCTCGGGGTGGCTGAAATAACGCGGGTCGATCTTCAGACCCTGTGCCGGGTCAGTGCTGGCCAGGGTGACCTGGCCTCGGCTCTTGGGGCGCACCAGGGTGACGTGCAGGCTGTAGCCATGGCCCAGGTGGGTCTTTCGGTTGTGGTCGTCCACGATGCCGCGCACCAGCTGCAACTCGATGTCCGGCGCATGGACGTGCGGCTGCGTGCGAAAGAAGGCACCAGCTTCGGCTGCGTTGCTCGTGATGAGCCCGGTGCGCTGGCTGCGCCACTCGAAAATGGCCTGGATGATTTTCCAGACACCGGCCAAGGAAAGGCCCATGACGGCGTCCTTGCGCGACGAGCGCCAGATGAGCGTGGTGTTGACGTGATCCTGCAGGTTTAGCCCGACACCCGGCAGATCACGCACCACCGGGATTCCCAACGGCGCCAGGTCTGCGCTGCGACCGATGCCCGACAGCATGAGCAGTTGCGGCGAGCCGTAGGCGCCTGCACTCAGCACGATTTCCTTGCGGGCCAGCACCGTGCGCTTTTCCTTGCCGACGGTGAATTGCACGCCGGTGGCGCGGCCGTTTTTCGTGTCGATTTTGCTGACCTGCGCCTGCGTGATGACCGTCAGATTGCGTCGCCCCAGGTGCGGCGTGATGAAGGCGCGCGCCGTGTTGCAGCGCTCACCATGGATTTGCGTGACCTGGCTGTGCCATGCGCCGTCCTGCTGTGCCCCGTTGGGGTCGGGCGTGCGTGCCACGCCGCTGACCTCGCAGGCGGCCAGGAAGGCCTCATTGAGCACACTGGGGCTGCGCAGATGGCAAATGTTCAGCGGCCCGCCCTGGCCGCGGTACTCGGCGTCCTGCACCGATTCGCTGTTCTCCGAGCGTTTGAACAGCGGCAGCACGCTGGCATAGTCCCAGCCCGGATTTCCCAGCGATGCCCAATGGTCAAAGTCGCTGCGGTGGCCGCGGATGTACACCATGGCGTTGATGGAACTGCTGCCCCCCATGACCTTGCCGCGCGGCTGGAAGCCGAGGCGGCCGTTGAGCCCGGCCTGGGGCACGGTGTGGTAGCGCGCGGTATTCAGGCCGATGGGCGCCCCGGCGGCAAAGCCCAGCGGCGCACGCACCATCACGCTCGAGTCAGGCCCGCCGGCCTCCAGCAGGCAGACCGATACCCCGGGATCCTCGGTTAATCGGCTGGCGATCACGCAGCCTGCCGAGCCGCCACCCACGACAACGTAATCAAATTCTTGCATGGCAACCCTTTGCTTCGGTCAGGACTTCAGCTTCAGCATGAAGTTGAGCAGTGACGTTGAAAAGCCCTTGTACGGCGGCATGAAGGTGTCGAGCGCGCGAATCGGGCCCTGGTAGAAAACCGGGCGCATCTTGGAGAAGGTGGTGAAGCCCTCGACGCCGTGATAGTGGCCCATGCCGGAGTTGCCTGTGCCGCCAAAAGGCAGGCTGTGCAGCGTGGCCTGGATCATGCATTCGTTGACCCCTACACCGCCCGAAATCGTGTTGGCGATGTACCAGGCGGCCAGTTCCTTGTCGTTGGTGAAGACGTAGAGCGCCAGCGGACGCTGCTGCCCATCCAGGTACTGCACCACTTCCTCGCGCGTCTTGTAGGTCTTGATCGGCAGGATGGGGCCAAAGATCTCGCGCTGCATCACGTCCATGTCGTCGCTCACGCCGAGCACCAGGTGCGGCGCCATGATGCGCCGGCTGGCGTCGGGCCGCTGGCCCTCGAACAGGTTGATGACGGTGGCACCCTTGGCCCTGGCGTCCTGCAGCGCGGCCTGCAGCCGGTCATAGGAGCGCTGGTCGATCACCGCGGTGTAGTCGCCGTTGTTGATGTCGGGGTAGCGGGCGTTGACCAGCTTGCGCGCCTCGTCCACAAATTCCTGCTCACGGCCTTGGGGCAGCACCAGGTAGTCGACGTTGGTGCAGATCTGGCCGCCGTTGAACATCTTGGCCCACATGACGCGTTCGGCTGCGGTCTTGATGGCGTAGTCCGGTGCCACCACGGCAGGCGACTTGCCGCCCAGTTCCAGCGTGACCGGCGTGAGGTTCCTGGCGCAATTGGCCATCACGGCCTTGCCCGTGGTGGGCGAGCCGGTGAAGAACAAATGGTTGAACGGCAGGCTGGTGAAGGCCGGGCCGCGGCCGCCGCCGTCGTCGAAAAACGCCAGCTTGTTCGCGGGCAGGTACTTGCCGCTGATCTGCTTGAAAAGTTGCGCCAGGTGCTGCGAGTTTTCCGACATCTTGACCATCGCCGTGTTGCCCGCGGCAATCACGCCGGTGAGCGGCGCGAAGGTCATGGAGATGGGGAAGTTCCACGGCACGACGATGCCCACAACGCCCACCGGCTGCGGCGTCAGGCGCGCCTTGGCCAGCGGGTATTGCGTGATGTCCAGGGCGCGCTTTTGCGGTTTCATCCAACGCTTCAGGTGCTTCACCGCGTCCAGCAGGCCTTCCTGGTTGGGCAGCAGTTCCGACGCCAGAGTCTCGAAACGCGAGCGGCTGCCGTAGTCCTGGCAGACTGCGTCGATCAGAGCCTCGCGGTTTTCCACCAGCATGCGGTGCAGTGCCATCAGGTCGGCGCGGCGCTGCGCATAACTGGGCGAGCGATTGTGCTCGTAGGCGGCCTTTTGCGCCGCAAAGCATTGGCTGAACTCGGGGACGTCAAGCAGGGATGCAGGGGTATTCATGGGCTCTATCCAGTAGGTCGGAAATTCAGGGGCTGGCGCCGAATGGCGTGCGCACTTCGGACTGGTCGTCAAAGGGCTTGCCGCCCGGTGTCAGCGCGGAGTGCTGGCGCTTTGATCGAAACAGCGGGTAGAACAACTCCACCCACCACTTTTCCGCGCCGAACAGCTCGTCGTCGCGCAGGCCGACCTTGGATGGGTACTGCTGCGTGATGTGGGCGCTGCCAAACAGCACATCCCAGAAGAACAGCAGGTTGCCAAAGTTGCCCGAATAGTTGCCGATGCCGTCGGCATTCGTCATGGCATGGTGGGCGAAGTGGGT
>CAIKVZ010000038.1 GCA_903830985.1 uncultured beta proteobacterium | reverse complement strand
GCCTTGCGGCGTGGCGATGCATGGGGTTTACCTCGTTTCCCAAGGTGCCCGGACTGGCGGCAGCCAGCCGATGGGGTTAGGGATGTTCTATCCGCCGCACGTGCAGTGGGAACGAATCGCAGTGCATGACACGCGATTCCAGACGTGTTGCCTTTTGGCCGTAGCTCCCCGGATGACCCGGGAAACAAGCGTTAGCTACTTGGTCGTAACGACGGTTCTGACGAACATTCACATGTGTTTCCCGTACCCTTTACCCCGGCATCCCCTGAGCGTCTTGTTCGCTCCGTTGGCCGCTCTTGCAAGCGGTGTATGCGCGTGAAGCGCAGGATGTTTAACCGTGGCTTCGCACACCCCAATTACTCGGAATGCACGCACGGTCGGAGTCACTTCGTTCCAGAAGTGGTTTCGGTATAGAAACAAGGCACCTTGAGTGGCACCGATTGGTCAGGACTGAGCCGCACGGGTTGACCGCGCGTTGAGCCGATCCGCTACAAATCAGGAAATTTGTAACAGTTCAATTGCCACCGCACCCCCCCCCGCAAAAGCGACGGCCCGTGGTGGCGGACAGACCTTGTGGGTCGGTCCTGTTCGAATCGAGCGGCCGCGAGGCTGCATCGATTTGTGCTCACACTCTCGCTCCCTTGAGGGAGCTTTCCTACTTTCCCCAGAGGGGAAAATGCTTTAAGGGCTGTTAAGGCCAGCGACCAGGCGACTCCTTTCGGAGTCTGACTCGGCGATCGAGTCGCACCATGCTGCGACCTTAGCGCAAATCGAACGTCAACGCAGCCGGGGCAGCGCACCGGCAACAGCCCCGGTCCTGGTATTCATATTCGCCGCATAACAAAAATATTCGTTGCAAATTATCCGCAAGTCCTTGATTTGCTTGAGGATTCGGTCGTCGGACGGGAACGGGTGCATGGAAAAAATATACCAGGGCATGGACAGCGGGCGCCGGAACGCTCCACCCGGCCCTGCCATGTACCGGCAAGTCCTTGATTTCATTGATATTTCAACTATTTTCGGGAAGTTGGCACGGGCCATGCAATAGCTTATTCATCTGAACCCCCAAACGCCAAGGAGAAATATCATGACTGCCACCCTTCACACCGCCGGCCAAATCGCTTACCCGGTGGTCGATGTCGCCCAACTCGTTCCCGGCAAGGCTGCCCTGCGTCATGCCCGCAACGTCGCGCTGTTTCTGGTGTCTCCCTTCATCGGGTTGGTATACGCGATGATGCTGCCCTTCGTGGGTCTGGCCATGATGGCCGTGATCGGCGGCAAGGCGCTGGTCAAGGTGCCGGCGGCTTATCAGGCGCTGATCGCCGCCCGCAAGATCGCGCTGCTGGTCGCGGCCCCCTTCATCGGACTGGCCTACGCCGTGCTGATGCCCTTCTTCGGCATCGTCATGATCGCCCGCATCGGCTACCAGGCCTACAAGGCGCCCAAACAAGCCGCCTGAGCTTTCGGTCAGTTCCGCAAAAAACGAAGAGCGCCGGCCAATTTGGCCGGCGCTCTTCGATTTGGGGCGAGCAAAATCCGTCGGGTGGTGCGCGCCGCAGCGGCAGGCGCCCCGCGTCTGCTCAGGCCACCACCGGCGACCTGACGGCCAGCTCGGGCTGCAACTGCAGGCGGTGCTGAGCCGAGTAACACAGGAAATGCCGGTTCGTGGCGCGACCGATGGCGCACAGACCCAAGTGCTGCGCCACTTCGTAGCCCATCTGCGTGATGCCGCTGCGCGACACCACGATCGGCACGCCCATCTGCGCTGCCTTGATGACCATCTCACTGGTGAGCCGCCCCGTGGTGTAGAACACCTTGTCGGCTCCCGTGCCAATACCGTGCATCCACATCCAGCCGGCGATGGTGTCGATGGCGTTGTGCCGACCCACGTCCTCCACAAAGGCCAGCATCTCTTCACCCTGAAACAGCGCACAAGCGTGCACCGATCCGGCCGACTTGTAGGTGCTTTCCTGCAAGCGGATGGCGTTCGTGATGCCATAGAGCTGGGATTGAGTGAGCACGGCCACGGGCAATCGAATGCTGTCAATCTCGTCCATCAGGTGGCCGAACACACTGCCCTGACCACAGCCGGTGGTGACCACCTTGTGCGCGGTTTTTTGCGCGATGTCCTGGATGCCGCTGCGCGTCTTCACGGCGGCCACACCGGCGTTGCCAAGCAGACCTTCGGTTCCGGGCAAGCCATCGCCCGCCTCCCAGTCGACCGTGATGGAGTCGATGTCGTGGGCCGACTGCACGAGACGCTGGTTGCGCAGGTAGCCCAGCACCAGCAATTCGGGACTCGCGCCCAGCGTCATCAGTGTCACCAGCTCGCGCTTGTCCACGTACACCGTGAGCGAGCGTTCTGCGGGGATCGACGTGACTGCATGCACACCATGCTCGTTCACGGCATGGATGTCGCAGGTCAGCGGTGCGCGCGCCTGCGTCAGGCGCAAGGTCGGCGCGCTCAGGGCTTCTTCGCCGGTACTGCCACCGGGCCGACAGCCGGGGTCGGCGCTGAGGCGGCGACAGGCGGCGGATAAACGAAAGGTCCAGGGTCGGCGCAGGACGGCAACGCTGCAACCGCCGGCTTGGCGTCCTTGGCCGCAGGTTTGGCGGCCTTGGCGCCGCGCGCCGCCACCTTGTTCTGTGCCTGGCACAACTGGTAGCCATCGACCTTGCCGGCCCAGGCGGTCTTGGCCGCAGCCTCGGCAGCCTTGGCCTTGGCCTCGTCACTGGCGGCGGGCAACTTGGCCATGGCGGCGCTGGCCAGCAGCGTCAGCAACAGCGGCAATAAGATTTTTTTCATGGGACTTTTCCTCAAACTTGGACCGGCTTGCCCGGCGCGGCAACGGCCGAAGCAGATGCAGAGATCTTGCCGGACTTGACGTCGTCGTACCAGAGTGAATGGTGTTCTCTGGCCCAGGTTTCGTCCACGTAACCAGTCTTCATGCCTTCGAGCGAGCCCGGCGTGCCGATGGTTCCCATGTAGATGTGGCCCATGATCATGACCATCATCAGGATGTTCGCCACCGAGTGCACCATGTGCGTGATCTGCATGGTGCTGCGCTCGTAGACCAGCCCTGGAATCAGCTTGTCCAGCACCAGGCCCGAAGCGACCACAACCAGTCCGAGAAACAGCACACCGCCCCAGAAGACGATTTTCTCGCCGGCATTGAAACGACCCGATGCGACCTCCTTGCCGGAAAGAATGCCACCGCCCTTGAGCAGCCAGGTCAGGTCGCCCTTGCCCGGCAGATTGTCTCGCATGAAGGTCACGATCACCACCAGAAGCGACACGGCAAACAGCGGTCCCGCAAAGTTATGCGCGTTCTTCATCACATAGGCCAACCAGCCAAACAGCGTGAGGCCGATGACGGGTTGCAGAAAGAACTGGCCAAACGCCATCACCACCCCCGACAGTGCCAGCACACCAAAGGCCGCGGCGTTGGCCCAGTGCGCGCTGCGCTCGAAGGCGCTGAAGCGCTCGATCTTGCGCCCCGACTGTTGGTGGTCCACCTTCATCGGGCCGATGCCCCAGTGAAACAGGCCGATGGCCACCAGAACGATCAGCAGCAGCGAGCCACCGTAGGGAATGATCCAGCGGTTGCGCACTTCGCGCCAACCCTCACCGGCGTTGGTGAAGCGCGCGCCGGGGTACTGCACCGAGGGCTGGATCAGCACACCGGCTTCGGGGGCTTCGCTCTTCGGCAGGCTGCTGTAGCCGGCTATGCCCGAGCCGACTTGGCGCCACATGGGCGCGTTATTGCCAGGCTGGACCTTGGCGCGTTCGCCATTGCTTTGCGCGGCATAACCGGGCTCGGCGCTGGCGTCGGGTTTGACCTCCAGGATATTGACACTTTGAATGGCCGCAGGTGCAGCCGCGACAGGCACTGGCGTCGGTGCGGTGGCCGCGTGGCACAGGCCGGCCAGCACCATGAGGGTAAAAACGAGTGAGCGCAACATGGTCCCTCCCGTCAATTCATTTTGGAATAGTCGTTCTGACTGTTGAGCTGGCGCGCCTTCAGGTGCTGCTCCCAACTGGTCTTGTCGCCAGGCTTCCAGCCGCCGGCCACAAAGGCGCTGCCGGTGCCCTGGTAGGGCGCCGCGTCCTTGGCGGGCGTGCCCAGGGTTTGCGGCTTGTCACCACAAGCGGCAAGCGCCATCGCACTCAGGATCAGCAGGCTCAGGCGCTTCATGATTTCGCTCCTGCGAGCGCGGCTGCGGGGGCCGCTGCTGCGGGCGCGGCGGGTGGTTGTCCGGCCTGTTTGGCGCCGTAAGCCGTGCCCCAGCCCCAGGCTTCCGCGCCCTTGCCGCGCTTCACCACGCGGTTGCGAAAGATGTCGGCCACGACGTCGCCGTCGCCGGCGAGCAGCGCCTTGGTGGAGCACATCTCGGCGCAGGCCGGCAGCTTGCCTTCGGCCAGACGGTTGCGCCCGTATTTTTCGAACTCGGCCTGGCTGCCGTTGACCTCGGGGCCGCCGGCGCAGAAGGTGCATTTGTCCATCTTGCCGCGCACGCCGAACGTGCCTTGTGCCGGGAACTGCGGTGCGCCGAAGGGACAGGCATAGGAGCAGTAGCCGCAGCCGATGCACACGTCCTTGTCGTGCAGCACCACGCCTTCGTCGGTGCGGTAGAAGCAGTTCACCGGGCACACCGCCATGCAGGGCGCGTCGCTGCAGTGCATGCAGGCAACCGAGATCGACTTCTCGCCCGGGACGCCGTCGTTGAGCGTGACCACGCGGCGTCGGTTCACGCCCCATGGCACCTCGTTCTCGTTCTTGCAGGCGGTCACACAGCCGTTGCACTCGATGCAGCGTTCTGCGTCACAAACAAATTTCATGCGTGCCATGGTTAAGCCCTCTCCACATTGCAGATCTGCGTCTTGGTTTCCTGCATCATGGTCACGGAGTCATAGCCATAAGTGGTCGCCGTGTTGATGGCTTCGCCGCGCACGATGGGCGCAGCGCCGTTGGGGTAATAGGCCAGCATGTCGGCGCCCTGCCAGCGCCCGGAGAAGTGAAACGGCATGAACACCGTGTCGGGTCCGACGCGCTCGGTCACCATGGCCTGCACGTTCAGGCGTGCGCCGGTGGGCGTGGACACCCAGGCGCGCTCGCCGTTGCGTATGCCTTTGTCGGCGGCCACCTTGGGGTGGATCTCGATGAACATCTCCTGCTGCAGTTCAGCCAGCCAAGGGTTGGAGCGCGTCTCTTCGCCGCCGCCCTCGTACTCTGTCAGTCGCCCCGAGGTCATGATGAACGGGAACTTCTCGTGCACCTTGTCGGCGATGTTCTTCTGCTGGATCGTCTTGTACAGCGTGGGCAGACGCCAGAAGGCTTTCTTGTCGTCGTGCGTCGGGTACTTGCCCACCAGATCGGGGCGGATGCCGTACAGGGGCTCACGGTGCTGCGGGATCGGGTCGGGGAAGTTCCACACCACGGCGCGCGCCTTGGCGTTGCCAAAGGGATGGCAGCCGTGAACCTGCATCACCACACGCTGAATGCCGCCGGTCAGATCGGTCTTCCAGTTCTTGCCTTCGGCGCCGGCCTTTTCGGCTTCGGTCAGGTCGTCCCACCAGCCCAGCTTCTTCATCAAAACGTGGTCGAACTCGGGGTAGCCGGTGGTGATGTCGGCGCCCAGCGAATGTGAGCCATCCTCGGCCAGCAGGCTCTTGCCATCGCGCTCCACACCGAAGTTGGCCCGGAAGTTGCCGCCGCCGTCCATCACATGTTTCGAGGTGTCATACAGATTGGGTGAAC
Organism: uncultured beta proteobacterium; assembly: GCA_903830985.1. GTDB lineage: Bacteria > Pseudomonadota > Gammaproteobacteria > Burkholderiales > Burkholderiaceae_C > CAIKVZ01. Next base: position 6,942 of record CAIKVZ010000038.1, on the reverse strand, counting down.
CCGGATGCTTGAGCTCGGCCGTGCCGTAGCAGGGCCAGGGCAGACCGAAGTAGTCACCCGTGAAGTCGTAGCCGGTTTCCTTGTCTTTGCCGCCCTTGGCCTTGAGCGTCTTCACGTCAAACAAGTGCATGTTGCGCATGTGTGCCTTGAGCCGCTCCGGGCTTTGCCCCGTGTAGCCAATGGTCCACATGCCCTTGTTGATCTCGCGCAGGATGTCCTCGGGAACGGGCTCGTCCATGCCGTTCACCTTCTGCATCTTGTAGTTCTTCGACAGTTCCTTACCAAAGCCCAGCTTGTCGGCGAACTGCTGCATGATCATGTGGTCACTGCGGCTCTCCCACAGCGGCTCGATGACCTTTTCGCGCCACTGTATCGAGCGGTTCGACGCGGTGACCGAGCCCGTGGTCTCGAACTGCGTGGCCGCCGGCAACAGGTAAACGGCGCGGTTCGGGTTCAGGTCTTCGGCCTGGCCCGGCATCGCCGCCATGGCCGCCGTGGCCGACGGATAGGGGTCGACCACCACCAGCAGGTCGAGCTTGTCCATGGCGCGCTTCATTTCCAGACCGCGCGTTTGCGAATTGGGCGAATGACCCCAGAAGAACACGCCGCGCAGGTTCGAATCCTGGTCGATGAGCTCGTTTTTTTCCAGCACGCCGTCAATCCAGCGCGATACCGTGATGCCCGGCTTGCTCATCATGGCGGGCGATGAAAACTGCTTCTTGATCCACTCGAAGTCGACGCCCCAGACCTTGGCGAAATGCTTCCACGCGCCTTCCACGATGCCGTAGTAGCCGGGCAGAGAGTCCGGATTCGGGCCCACGTCGGTGGCGCCCTGCACGTTGTCGTGGCCGCGAAAGATGTTGGTGCCGCCGCCGCTCTTGCCCACATTGCCCAAGGCCAGTTGCAGGATGCACGAGGCGCGCACCATGGCGTTGCCGATGGTGTGCTGGGTCTGGCCCATGCACCAGACCAGGGTGCTGGGGCGGTTCTGCGCCATCATGCTCGCGACACGCAGCACCTGTTCTTCCTTCACGCCGCAGGCCTCTTCCACCTTGTCGGGCGTCCACTTGGCAAGCACCTCGGTGCGGACCTGGTCCATGCCGAAGACCCGGTCGCTGATGTACTGCTTGTCTTCCCAGCCGTTCTTGAAGACGTGGTACAGCACGCCGAACAGGAAGGGAATGTCCGAACCCGAGCGGATGCGCACGTACTCGTCGGCCTTGGCCGCCGTGCGCGTGAAGCGCGGATCGACCACGATCATCTTGCAGCCGTTTTCCTTGGCGTGCAGCATGTGCAGCATGCTCACCGGATGCGCCTCCGCCGCATTGGAGCCGATGTACAACGCGCACTTGCTGTTCTGCATGTCGTTGTACGAATTGGTCATGGCGCCATAGCCCCAGGTGTTGGCCACGCCAGCCACCGTCGTGGAGTGGCAGATGCGCGCCTGGTGGTCGCAATTGTTGGAGCCCCAGAAGCTGACAAACTTGCGCAGCAGGTAGGCCTGCTCGTTGTTGTGCTTGGACGAGCCGACGAAGTACACGGCGTCCGGGCCGCTGGCCTTTTTCAGCTCCAGCATCTTCGCGCTGATCTCGTTCAGCGCCGTGTCCCAACTGATGCGCTGGTACTTGCCGTTGACCAGCTTCATGGGATAACGCAGCCGGTACTCGCCGTGGCCGTGTTCGCGCAGCGCAGCGCCCTTGGCGCAATGCGCGCCGAGGTTGATGGGCGAATCGAACACCGGCTCCTGACGCACCCAGACGCCGTTCTCCACCACCGCGTCGACGGCGCAGCCGACCGAGCAGTGTCCACACACCGTGCGCTTGACCTCGATCTTGCCAGTTCCCACGCCTGCGGCCTTGCCGTCTGCCGCCTGGACTTTTTTCACCAACGTGAGCTGGCTGGCCGCCAGGCCGACACCCACGCCCAGACCGGAGCGGCGCAGGAAGGCGCGTCGGTCCATGGTGGGCAGAGCCTGCGACAGGCCGCGACGCAGGCTGTACACAAGGGACTGCCTGGACGTCGAACCCGATAATTCAGACTTCTTGGTCAACAACATGTTTTCTCTCCACTCGGTTGAGGGTTTCAGACCAGGGCCGTCCTGTAATAACGCTTGACGTGCTCGGACAGGTTGTAGCCCCCGCCGGCCACGGGCGGCTCCTTGAGCTGCAAAGCGGCCGCCACCGGCTCGGAGACGGCGGGTATCAGCGCTGCGGTGGCAGCGATGGCCCCCACGCCAGCGGCTCCGGCAAAAAGGCGACGGCGCGACAAGCTGTTGTTCGTTGGCTTCATGGTGACCACTCCTTGACGTTCGACATAGGAACAATTATGCATAGGACAACACACTGTAGCCCGGGCATTGCGGATAGGGTAGTAGGGATAACGCCCCCCGATAGGGGTCAGTCCAGCATGTCGAAGCCCTGAATCTCGACGGCCATGAAGGCACGTGTCAGCTCGGCCAGTGCCGCGTAAAAGCGGGCGGCCGGGTGTTGCGCGATGTCATCGCACATCGTCATCACCCAGGGCTGGATATGACTGCTGAAGAAGGCGCGCTGCTGCGTCAGGTTCGCTACCGCGGCGTCGTCGCCGGCGATCAGGTAGCGCATGACTTCGCACAGGCAGGCGAAGTGGTCTTCGGTCTCGGGCATGGCCGGGTCGCGCTCCAGCCCCAGGCGCGCGAGCTCGCCGCGCAGCGCGGCCAGCGGCTTTTCGTTCAGAAAGCCGCTCAGGAAATGCGAGCCGAACAGGTAGACCTCGGGCTTGCCAACGCCGCCAAACAGCGCGTTGTATTCCAACCCCAGGGACGCATCGTCACTGGCCCGGGCCGCCGCCACCAGGGCGCGCCAGGAATCCTCCAGAAAACCACCGGCGGCCGGTGCGTCGGTGGCGGCAACGCGCAACTGCGCCGCCAGTTCCGCGCCGGGCGGCGCGTAGTAGAGCGCGCTGAGCAGGCCGTACAGTTCGGCGCGGGCGGTCTCTTCGTCCAGCGCGGAGCTGGCGGGAACGGCGGTGTTCATGAGTCGGTGATCCTGTGTTCGTTGCTGGCGGAATGGATATCGATGACACGGCAGTCGCCGCACATCTTCAGGCGCTCCAGGGCCGCGCCCTGGAACATCGAGTGGCCGGCGAGCCGCCCCAACATGGCCTCGATGCCCTTGACCGTGCCAAAGGGTTTGCCGCAGCGTATGCAGCCATAGGGCTGGGCCTCGTTGAGCACGCGCGCCAGGCCGCGCTGCGCCGTGAGCAGCAGGCGCGGTTGCAGTGCCAGCGACTGCTCGGGGCAGGTCTTGACGCACAGGCCGCACTGCACGCAGTTCTTCTCGATGAACTTGAGCTGCGGCGCGTTCGGGTTGTCCTGCAGCGCGCCGGCCGGGCAGGCGCTGACGCAGCTCAGGCACAGCGTGCAACTGTCGGTGTTGATCGCCAGGCTGCCAAAGGGGGAAGCCGGCGCAGGCAGGGCAATGGCCTCGGGCTGGCTCGGCGCGCAGGCGGTCAGGTGGTCCAGCGCGAGGTCCAGCGTGGCGCGCTTTTGCGCCTGCACGGCAAAACCTGCGGGGCGCGCAACGCCTGCGGCAGGGGCTGCCTGCAGGGCCCGGTCAAGCTCTGCCAGGTCGCGCGCGTCGCGCGCCTGCAGGATGCGAAAGTGCTGGCCGGTGTAACCCAGGCCGCTCAGGATGGCCTGGGCCACGTCCATCTGCGCCTGCAGCGCGTCGCGGTATTGCGGCGCCTCTTCCTCGGTCATCAGCACCCAGACCTGGGACGCGCCGTAGGCCAGGGCTGAGAGCCAAAGGTCCAGGCCCACGGACGAGGTGTGCCACAGCGACATGGGAATGACCCGGGCGGGGATGCCCGAAGTGGACTTGTCGAGGCGCGCCGCGCGTCCCAGGTCGTTCAGCAGCTGCGCCCCGGCCTGCTGGCTGTGCAGCAACAGCGCGGCGTTCTTGCCGCCGGCGCGAGCATAGGTTCCGAGCAGGGTCTTGAGCTTCACGCCCTGCTCACTGGCTCGCGGGTAGGCGAAAGTCAAGGCACCGCTGGGGCACACCGTGGTGCAGGTGCCGCAACCCACGCACAGGTTAGGGTTCACCTTGATCTGGCTTCTGTCGCGCTCACTGCTGATGGCCGAAGCCGAACAGACGTCGATGCAGGCGCTACAGCCGGTTTTTTCGTTGCGCGCATGGGCACAAAGCTTTTGCTGGTACTGGAAGAACTTGGGCTTCTCAAACTCGCCCACCAGGTCGCGCAGCTTGATCAGGGTCTCGCTCTCGCTGCCCGCCGATCCTGCGCGCTGGCCCGGCGGCAGGCGCAGATAACCCTGCGGCAAGGCGTGCTGCGTGAAAGCGGACTGCTCACGCAGGTCCAGCACCAGGTCGAAGCGCTCACTTTGGCTCACGGGTTGGCGGTTGAAGTCGATGGCGCCAATCGCACCGCAGGCGTTCACGCAAGCGCGGTGCGACTTGCACAGCGCGCTGTCCACCTGGTAATCCAGACCGATCGCGCCCTCGGGGCAGGCCGCCACACAGGCGTTGCAGCGCGTGCACAGGTCCAGGTCGATCGGATTCACGCGTGCCCACTTCAGTTCGAACGCGCCCAGCCAGCCCGTCAAGGACTGGATCTGCCCGCTGAGCACCGGGTAACGCCGCTCCTGCGTGCCACCATTCTCCCCAGGCCCCTGGGTGAACAGCGTCACGTCCAGCGTGTCGGCCAGGCTCTCCGCCAGACCCTCGGCACGGTCCAGCGCGCCGATGATGAGCACGCGTCCCGTGCTCTGGAAGCTGACGGTGGCGACGGGCTCGGCCTCGGGCAGATGCGCCACGGCGAGCAGCGCGGCCAGCTTGGGACTGGCCAGCGCCGCGTCCTTGCTCCAGCCGCCCATCTCGCGGATGTTGACGAAACGCAGCGGCGCGGACCTGTCATCCAGCCCTTCGGTCTGTTCGGCCAACTCAGTAAACAAATGACGCTCCTGTGTGCAGGCCACGACCAGGGGCTCGCCGGCGAGCAAGGCTTGTTGAAAGGCGCCGGCCTCGCGCCGGCACAGCGCCGTGTGCAGGGTCAGTTCTTCATTCAGCGCCGTGCCCAGGGCCTTGGGGGACAGGGGCATGGTCTGGTTGCAGTCGCAAATCAGGGTCGTCATGGGTGGAAGGACCGGTTGGGGTTGCAGGGGAGGCGCGCACTGGCGCATCGGCGGAAACTGCCGCTTCGGGAGGTTGCTTCTCCTCGAACAGATTGAGAAATTTGGCGCTCACCATCTGGCGCAGCATGGACTCGGGGATGGGGTCGGACTTGCCGTAGTCGTCGATGTAGATGTCGAGCCGGTCCATCACGTTGTAGTGCGGATCGGTGAACAGCTTCTTCATGGCGGCGTTCTTCACCTCGGGCGACACTGCGCGCGCCATGAAGGGCTTGAAGTCGGACCCGGGCGTGAGGGCCTGAGCGTCCTGCAAGGTCGGCAGCGGTGCCTCGACTTCAGCCACTGGGCCCACCACCGGCGGCAAGGCAGGCTCAAGAGCTTTGGGCGCAGGAGTTGGCGCGGCAACGACCGGTTCAGCCAACGGCAGACCCTGTCGCGCTGCAGACTTGCGCTTCGCCCAGCGGCCCAGAAAACCCTCAGCCATGCGAACCCCCGTCCTGTTTCTTTGCCGTGCTAATGGAGGCCGGATTGCCGAAACGGTCGGTCAGCGACTTGAAGCTCTCGGGGCGTTTGCGGCGTTTGACTTCGGGTTGGTAATGCTCGTCGACAAAGGACTGCAGCCACTGCACCACGGGCTGCGGCACAGCCACCTGTTCCACGGTTTCCTGCGCGTCCAGCCAGCGCCCGGCGTCGTGGTAGCTCAGGCTCACCACCACGGGCACGGCGATGGGGGCATCGGCCAGCACGGCCTCGTCCTCCATGCGCCAGAGCACAAACCAACAGGGGTTCGGCGTCGTCAGGTTGAGCTGGTAGCCCTCGGCGTCGTCGGAAAACAACTCCACGCGCAGGCCTGGATGAAGCCAACGCTCGCCGTTTTCATCCCGATAGAGCAGGCGCGGCGACGTGCCAAAACCCGCCTCATGCAGGATGACGTCGTCCAGCAGCCACCGCCATTCCTGCCACCGGCTCATGGCGCCAAGGATGCGCTCGCGGCGCAGGGTCACGGCAACTTCAATGGCGGGGCGTTCGGTACTCATGTCGACCGGGACTGTAACCCCAAGCGACGCCCGGGGTATTGCCCCAGGGTTTCGAAAGGATGGACGCCCTGTGCGGCAGAGGTCAAGCCCAAGCCGGCCAACTCAAGGCCCCCTCGGCCGACCATGAACGCCGGCCATCAACCAGGCATATCTGTCAGATCTGTGACAACATCCTGTCTTTGACCGCGAAATACTTCCGCGCATAGGCCACCAGTTGCCCGTCGCTGGGATGGTCGACGGTCTCCACGCCGATGATCTTTTCAACCATGGCGGGGTCGTGTGCGTGGATGTGTTTGAGGAGTTGCAGCTTGGCTTGGGACGGTCCCACCACCAGAACTTCCTTTGCGCCCTTGAGCGCCTCAACGACGGCGTGGTAGTAGTCCTGATCCTCGGGTTGCCGTCCATCACCCAGCGTGCCGCGCCGCGAATGCACCTTGCCGTGGGCATTGACGGGATGCAACACTGACTTCTCAACGTCGTCCGGGCTGATGTGCATGACATGCGCCTCCTTGTGATCGATCCAGACCAAAGCGTGGTAGTGAGACATGATTTTTTCCTTCTTTTTAATGAATGTGAAATCAGCTTATGCCGATCAGATGGGGATTGGTTGATGAAGGTCAACAGGGGGCGGATGAGGCGGGGACGGTTTCTGTGGGTTTTCTTGTCCCCAGGAGGGAGTGTCAGAATTTCTGTGTGTGAGGCGGTTGAGATGTTAACTGAGGTCTGACGGTTTTCGGATTTTGGTATTTTCAAATAGGCCCCTGCCAGGCCGCCGGAGGC
>CAIKVZ010000037.1 GCA_903830985.1 uncultured beta proteobacterium | reverse complement strand
TGCGTCACCGCTCTGGTGGGCGACGACGTCGAGGCCGTGTGCCAGCGTGCATCCGAGAAGTTCGGCAAGCCGGTGATTGCCGTGAACGCGCCGGGCTTTGCCGGCCCCAAGAACCTGGGCAACAAGCTGGGCGCCGAGGCCCTGCTCGACTACGTGATCGGCACTCGCGAGCCCGAGTTCACCACGCCCTACGACATCAACATCATCGGCGAGTACAACCTGGTGGGCGAGCTGTGGCAGGTCAAGCCACTGCTGGACGCGCTCGGCATTCGCGTGCTGGCCTGCATCGCCGGGGACGGGCGCTACAACGAGATCGCCAGCGCGCACCGCGCCAAGGCGAACATGATGGTCTGCTCCAAGTCGATGATCAACGTCGCGACCAAGATGGAGCAGCGCTGGGGCATACCGTATTTCGAAGGGTCCTTCTACGGCATTGGCGACATGAGCGAGACGCTGCGCCAGATCGCGCAACTGCTGGTGCGCCAGGGCGCGCCGGACGAATTGCTGGAGCGCACCGAGCGTCTGATCGAGGTGGAAGAGGCGCGCGCCTGGAAGCGCATCGCGCAGTACAAGCAGCGCCTCACGGGCAAGCGTGTGCTGCTCATCACCGGCGGCGTCAAGTCCTGGTCGGTGGTGGCGGCGCTGCAGGAGGCCGGCATGGAGATTGTCGGCACCAGCGTGAAGAAGAGCACGAAAGAGGACAAGGAGAAGATCAAGGAGATCATGGGGGACGATGCCCACATGATCGATGACATGACGCCGCGCGAGATGTACGCCATGCTGCGCGACGCACGCGCCGACATCATGCTCTCGGGAGGGCGCTCCCAGTTTGTTGCGCTTAAGGCGCGCATGCCCTGGCTGGACATCAATCAGGAGCGCTACCACCCTTACGGCGGCTACGAGGTCATGGTGGAACTGGTGCGCGAGATCGACCGCGCCATTCACAACCCGGTGTGGCAGCAGGTGCGCATTCCCGCGCCCTGGGGCGACGACGGCGAAACCCTGGGTGCAGTGGCTCCGAGCGCGCCGGACACGTCGTATCTGTCCGAGGTCGCGGCCAATGCGATGGGTCTGGAGCCCGACGAAGTTCCCGTCTGACAACCACCTTCCACGGGAGTAAAGCAACATGGCCAGCGTCGTCGAATCCAAAAAATCCTGCAGCGTGAATCCGCTCAAGATGAGCCAGCCGCTGGGCGCGACTCTGGCCTTTCTCGGGCTGGACGCTTGCATGCCGGTAATGCACGGCTCGCAGGGCTGCACCTCGTTCGGCCTGGTGCTGCTGGTGCGCCACTTCAAGGAGGCGATCCCGCTGCAGACCACGGCCATGAACGAGGTCACCTCCATTTTGGGCGGCTACGACAACATCGAGGCCGCGCTGCTGAACATCCGCAAGCGCGCTGCGCCCAAGCTGATCGCCATCTGCTCCACGGGACTCACCGAGACCAAGGGCGACGACGTCGAAGGCTTTCTGGTGACGGCGCGCCAGCGCCATCCGGAACTGGCCGATACCGAAATCGTCTACGTCTCCACGCCCGACTACGTCGGCGGCTTCGAGGACGGCTACCGGCACGCTGTGACGGCGATCGTGCGCACCCTGGTCAAGCCGCTGCCGGTGCAGGCCGGACAGGTCACGCTGCTGCCGGGCAGCCATTTGTCGCCGGCCGATATCGACGAACTGCGCGACATCATCGAAGCCTTCGGCCTGACGGCGATCGTGCTGCCCGACCTCTCGGGCTCGCTTGATGGCCATATCCCGCCGGATTGGCGCGGCACGACCTTGGGCGGCACCACCCTGGCGCAGATCCGCGGCGCAGGTGCTTCTGCGCTGACCATTGCCGTGGGCGAGCAGACGCGCGAAGCGGCACTGGCCTTACAGGACATCGCCGGCACACCGTTCGAGCTTTTCCCGCGCCTGACAGGTCTGCAGGCCAACGACCGCTTGCTGCAGCTGCTGGCGCAACTCTCGGGGCGACCCGTGCCGGCCCGGTACCGGCGCCAGCGCAGCCAGCTGCTCGACGCCATGCTGGACGGCCACTTCTACACCGGCGGCGTGAAGGTCGCGATCGCCGCCGAGCCGGACCTGCTGCTGGCCGTGGGCGCGCTACTGCACGAGATGGGCGCCGAGCTCACTTGCTGCGTCAGCACCACCAAGTCGGCCGCGCACGCCCTCTTGCCCGCCGCGCAGGTCACGCTGGGCGATCTGGAAGACCTCGAAAAAGCCGCCGTCGATTGCGACCTGCTGATCACGCATTCGCACGGACGCCAGGCTGCGCATCGCCTGCACAAGCCCTTTCTGCGCATCGGCTTTCCGGTGTTCGACCGCATCGGCAACGCGCACCGCTGCCAGGTCGGTTACTGCGGCAGCATGGCCCTGATCTTCGAGGTGGCGAACCTGATGCTGGACAACATCACGCACCACCGCCCCGACGACTGGCCGCTCACGCCCGAGGCGCTACGCGCCGCCGCCAGCCGACCGTTGCACGAAGCCCCCGCCAACAGCGTCAGCGAAGCCCTGCTGACCATATAGACCTCCAACAGGAAAGGACCCCACCATGAAAATCGCCTTCGCCACCCAGGACCAGGAGCGCGTCGACGCGCACTTCGGTTGGGCCAAAAGCATCGTCGTGTACGACGTGACGGCCCAGGGACACAGCTTTGTCAAAAGCTTCGAATTCGGCGACAAGCTGGAAGAAGACGGAGACGAGGACAAGCTCGCGCCCAAGCTCGAGGCCATCAAGGATTGCGCCATCCTGTACGTGGCCGCGATCGGCGGCTCCGGCGCGGCGCGCGTCGTCGCCATGAAGATCCATCCGATCAAGGTACCGGCCCCCGAAGCCATTGCCGAGATCCTGGCCAAGCTGCAGGTCGTGCTGCAGGGAACGCCGCCGCCCTGGCTGCGCAAGGCGCTGGCCAAGGACAGCGAAGCCAGTTTTGCATTTGAGGAATGAGGCCCGCCATGACCGACACCCTGACGGCCCCGGCCGAGACCAGCGACGAGAGTTTTTTGGACACCCCGTTCGTGCAGCAGCTGGTCAAGCAGATGCGTGCGCAGGACATCCACGGAACCTGGGAGACCAAGAGCGATCTGGAACTGCTCAAGCCCTACATCCACACCGCCGAAGAGCGCCGCGCCCTGCCCATCCTGGGCGACCCGGACCCCGATACCCTGTGGCACCTGGAGATCTTCTACAACGCGATTGCGGTCGCGATTGAGCGCGAGACCGGCCAGATGGTGTCGCCCATGATGAAGATGAGCCACGAGGGCTTTGGCCGCATGGTGCTGATCGCCGGGCGCCTGGTGGTGGTGAATAAGCAGCTGCGCGACGTGCACCGTTTCGGCTTCCCGTCGCTGGCCAAGCTGGCCGCCGCCGGCGGCAAATTTTTTGACGAGGCGGTGGCGATGATTCGCGCCTACCCGGACGTCGCCCAATACGGAGCCTGAGCATGGACGCCGACGAACTCAAGCTGCAGTTGCGCAAACTCAACGCCCGTGCCACGCAGGCCAAGATGGACCTGCACGACCTGTCGGAAGAGCTGCCCACGAACTGGGAGAAGATCCTGGAAGTGGCGCAGCGCTGCCATGACAGCCACGCCGCGCTGATGGCTGCGCGTCAGGCCGCAGCATCATGAGCGACACCTTCAACATCACCATGCCCAGCGGCGCCAGCTGGACGCCAACCTTTGTCACCGCCCTGGACGAAGAGAAGTGCATAGGCTGCGGGCGCTGCTTCAAGGTCTGCCCGCGCGGCGTGCTCGAACTTGTGGGACTGAACGAGGACGGCGAGCGCATCAGCGTCGACCCGGACGACGATGACGCCGACGAAGAATACGAAAAGAAGGTCATGACCATTGCGCACCAAGAACTGTGCATCGGCTGCACGGCATGCGCCAAGATCTGCCCGAAGAAGTGCTACACCCACGCCGCTGCGATGGTCTGAACGCTACGGTCCTGAGGACGGCGACATGAAGTAGGTGACCGGTTTGGGGCGCCTCAAAGGTAGGGGCATCTGACCGCTTCGGGCACACAAGAGACCCACATGGCGGACTACTTACCGGTAGGGCCAATGGTTTAGGAATCGTTTCGCAACTACTGCCCGAGGCGCGTTCAGGGAACTAGTCAGCGATGACCTCCCAAGTCGTCACAGCCCCAAAGGTCCATTTGATATGCCGACGGTTCTGTGACGACACAGACCTCGTCACAAACCTCGTCACATAACAAAAAAGCCCACCGAAGTGAGCCTTTACTGTGGATTCCAGTGTG
>CAIKVZ010000036.1 GCA_903830985.1 uncultured beta proteobacterium | reverse complement strand
TGCGCTGCCATGAAGGCCGCGTCCGAGGGCGCCATGAAGGGTGTGCTGGCGTACACCGAGCAAAAGGTCGTGTCCACCGACTTCCGCGGCGAGAGCTGCACCTCGGTGTTTGACGCCGACGCCGGCATGGCGCTGGACGGTACCTTCGTCAAGATCGTCGCCTGGTATGACAACGAATGGGGCTATTCGTGCAAGGTGCTGGAGATGGTGCGCGTTATTTCAAAATAACATCTTTGCGGGACAGATCTTGAGCTCTGTCCCCAACTGATTGAGCTTGCGGGACAGATCTTTAGCTTCGGCGTAACAAGCCCTTTGGGCAGTTGTTAGCCTTCGCTGAAACTGGCGTTTTAGCTCTGTCCCCAACTGATCAGTGAACCGTGCCATTGCGGCCCGCCGACCCGATGTTCTCGGGGCCGCGGGCTTTTTTTATGCCGTGATGCGAGCGCTCGCCCGGTCGATTTGCGCGCGCAGGGCGTCGTACTCGTGCTCCACGGGAAACTGCGGGAATTCGGCGATCACGTTGGCAGGCGCCCGAAACAGGATCCCGGCGTGGGCTTCCTGCAGCATGGCGGTGTCGTTGTACGAGTCGCCCGCGGCGATCACCTGAAAATTGATTTCCTTGAAGCGCTGCACCGCTTCGCGTTTCTGGTTCGGCATGCGCAGGTGGTAGTTCACCAGGAAGCCTTGATCATCGGCCTCGAGCTTGTGGCAGAACAGTGTTGGCATGCCGAGTTGGGCCATGAGCGGCATCGCGAACTCGTAGAAGGTGTCGGACAGGATGATGACCTGGTACTGCTGGCGCAAGGCGTCCAGAAATTCTCTGGCTCCGGGCTCGGGCCCCATCTCGGTGATCACCTTCTGGATGTCCGGCAGGCCGAGTCCGTGTTTTTTCAAAAGATCCAGCCGGAATTTCATCAGTTTGTCGTAGTCGGGCTCGTCGCGCGTGGTGCGGCGCAGTTCGGGTATGCCCGTGCGCTGCGCGAACTCGATCCAGATTTCGGGAACCAGAACACCTTCAAGATCAAGACAAACAAGTTGCACGCAATACCCCTGTGGAAAAGCCGTATAGAGGCCGGGATTTTATCATTCGACCTCTGTATTGCTGGGGTAAAGTCGCCGCATGCACGCCACCCTTCCCTTGCTGATCTCGACCGATTTTCCGTCCCTGCGTCGTGGCCTGCTGGACACCGTCCAGGTGAATCTGGGCTATCGCTGCAACCAGAGCTGCGTGCATTGCCATGTGAACGCGGGGCCGAATCGTACCGAGGAAATGTCGCTCGGGACGGTGAATGATTTGCTGCGCTTTCTGGACCGCAGCGACAGCGTGCGCACCCTGGACCTGACCGGCGGCGCACCCGAGCTGAACCCGCACTTTCGCCACCTCGTGGTCGAGGCGCGCGCGCGCGGCCTGCGCGTCATCGATCGCTGCAATCTGACCATTCTGGAGCAGCCGGGGCAGGAAGATCTGGCGCAGTTCTTGGCGCAGCAGCGCGTCGATGTGGCCGCCTCACTGCCCTGCTACCTGGAGGAAAACGTCGACCAGCAGCGCGGCCAGGGCGTGTTCGAGGCCAGCCTGCGCGGCCTGCGGGAATTGAACGCGCTGGGCTATGGAATGGCGGGATCCGGTCTGGTGATCAACCTGGTCTACAACCCACAGGGGCCGAGCCTGCCACCCGCGCAGGATGAGCTTGAGGCCAGCTACAAGCGGCATTTGCAGACGTATTTCGGTGTTGTCTTCAACCAGTTGTTCACCGTCGCCAACATGCCGATTCAACGCTTTGGCTCGATGCTCGTATCCAAGGGCGAGTTCCCTGCTTACCTGCGCTTGCTGCGCAGCGCCCACCGACCCGAGAACCTGGCTCAGGTGATGTGTCGTAGCCTGCTCAGCGTGGACTGGCAAGGCCATGTGTTCGACTGCGACTTCAACCAGCAGCTCGGATTGACACTGGCTCTCGCTGGTCGCAGCCGAACGCACATCAGCGAGTTCCACCCTGACGCCTTGAGCGGCAATGCGATCCGTGTTGCTCAGCACTGTTTTGCTTGCACCGCCGGCCAGGGTTCCAGTTGCGGTGGCGCACTGGAGTAAGCGCTGGTAGCGCCCGCCTGCGCGGTCCAAGCCTGACGGCTTTGCAGGCCGGCTTGCGCCGCCCATCGTCCTGGCGCGACCTCCCGGCGTCGCCGCTCGCTTTCTTTGGAAAATAAACCATAATGTCACTTTCATAACAAAAAGTCGTTCGGTAGCCGCGCTTCCGGACGAGTGCTGGCATTGAACTCGACGCCTGTGCCAGCCAATTGTTTGAGGTCTTCAAGGAAGCAAGGACAGGCTTTTTCCCATGTTCAAATCCTCCATCGTGGCGGGACGAAAGGCTGATTTCAACCGGATGATCGGGCGCTACCTGTTGGTGAGCGTGGCTTTGCTGGGCGCCTGCTGGGCCTGGTTGTTCCTGTGGCTGGATTGGCCACAACAGGCGCAGGACGGACAGATCCGACTGGGCCTGAATCTGGTGGTACTGCTGCTGCTGGCCGGCATTGTCCTGCTGTCGGTGCGGCAACTGCACACTGGCTGGCAGTTCCGCCAACAAAGCGTTTTTCTCAATGGCATCACCGATCACTTGGGTGCCGGCGTGGTCGCCGTGGATGGTCAAGGCGCGGTAGCTTTCGCGAATCCTGAGGCGCAGCGCCTGCTGGGCTACGGTGCAGCGCAGTTTGAAAGCCTGCGATTCCTCGACCTGCTCCTTGTTACGCCGAACGAAGAGGGTGGCGTGGACGGCGCGGCCGCTCAGGCCGCAGCGCAGTGGCAGAACTACAGCGGAGAAGCCTGGCTCAAGACCCGCGACGGCAAGTCCGTTCCGGTCGACATGACCATCACTCCGCTGCACCTGTTGCAAAGCGACTATCTGTCGGTGGCGGTGTTCATCGACATTCGGGACCGCATCGAGGCCAAGCAGCAACTGCGTGCGCTGGCCTATTACGACACCCTGACCGGCCTGGCGAATCGAACTCTGTTCTTTGACCGGGTGAAGGTGGCCATCCGGCGTGCGCGCCGCGCCGACAAGGGCTTGGTGGTGATGGTGGCGGACCTGGATAACTTCAAACAGATCAATGACAGCTACGGTCACGCCAGCGGTGACGAGTTGCTGGAAAAGGTGGCGCAGGTACTGCGCGAGCGCATCCGCGAAGCCGATACGGTGTGCCGTCTGGGTGGCGACGAATTTGCCATCCTGCTCGAGAGCGTCGACTCCGTACAGGACGTGGCCCACGTGGCCAAGAGCATTGTCGGCGCCTTGCGCCAACCGTTCACCCTGCTCGACGGCGAGGTGCACACCAGCGCCAGCATTGGCATTGCCTTCTTTCCGCGCGATGGCGAGAGCGGCGAAGACCTGCTGAAGAACGCCGACGTAGCGATGTACCGCGCCAAGGAAACGGGTCGAGGCTTTGCCCAGTTTTTTACACCCGACATGGCGCGCGCCGTGGTTGACAAGCTCAACATCGAGCAGCGACTGCGCGCCGGAATCGAGTCGCACCAGGGTCTGTCGGTGAGCTTCCAACCCAAGGTGGATCTTTTGACCGGCACCGTGCTGGGCTTTGAAGCCCTGGCGCGCTGGAGCGACGCCGGTCACACGCTGCACCCGGCGCAATTCATCCCGATAGCGGAGAAGGCGGGCCTGATCGGGGAAATCGGTTCGCGCGTGTTGGACGAAGCCTGCCGCAATTGCGTGGCTTGGCAGGCGCGCTATCCGCAGGCGGGCGTGGCGGTGAACCTGTCTGCGGCGCAGTTTCGCGATGCCAAGCTCCCGCAAACCATCGCGAATACGCTGATCGCGTCCGGGTTGCCTGCGCATTTGCTCGAATTGGAGTTGACGGAGAGCATTTTGCTGGGGCACTTTGACCAGGTGAACGAGACCTTGATCAAGTTGCGCCAACTGGGTTGCACACTGGCCATCGACGACTTCGGCACGGGGTATTCGAGCCTGGCCTACCTACAGCGATTTTCCGTGAATGTGCTCAAGATCGACAAATCGTTCATCGATGGTCTGGATACCGAGGTCAGTCAGATGACGGGCAACACCCTGGTGGCAGCGATTCTGGCAATGGCGCGCGCCCTTGATCTCGCGGTGGTGGCCGAGGGCGTAGAAGAGGCCGGCCAACTCGACGTGCTGCGCCGCCTCGCGCCCGGTGTGAACATCTCGGTGCAGGGCTACTTGTTCTCCCGTCCGGTGACCATGGAGGAGGTCATGAACGGTTTGCCGCAGCGCTTCGACGAATTGTCCAACCACATCGAACTGTAAAGCGCCGCCATGGGGCGTCCCCCATGCCCGGCAGACATTCAGGTGAGGTGTTTGCCGACGATGCCTGCCAGTTCGAACATCGTGACCTGGGGTTTGCCGAACACCGCCAACAGCGCGGCATCGGCATTGATGGCGCGCTTGTTGGTCGCGTCCTGCAGGCCATTCGCCTTGATGTAGTCCCACAGCTTCTTGATGACCTGGGTGCGTGCCACGGGCTCGCTGCCGATGACGGCCGCCAGGGCGGCACTGGGCAGCTTGCCTGCTGCGGTGGAGACTGCGGTCTTGCGCGGCGCTTTCTTCGCCGTCGGGCCGGCTGCCTTTTTGGCTGCGACCTTTTTGGCCGCGACGGTCTTGCCGGCCGCAGCGGCGCGCGCCACCGGGGCACCCGCAGCGGTCTTGCGCGGCGGGAACTTGCTGGGTGCAAACTCGAAATTCACCTTGCTCGCCACCGCATCCCATACCAGATGGGCCTTGAAGGCCCGGCGCGTGCGCATGGAAACAAATTTGTCCAGCAGGTCGGTCTTGCCGGTTTCCAGCAACTTGCTCATCTGCTCGCGCACGACGGGTTGCTGCAGGATGATCTGTCCGCTCTTGAAGTCGCAGCTCGGCGTGGCCTGGGCCATCGTGGGAACCGATTTTTCGCAGACGTAGCTCTTGCCGTGCTCGAACACGGCGCTGCCGCATTTGGGGCAGGCACCGAGCGATGTTTGTGCGGAAAAATCGATCAGCTCTCCCGACTCCTCGCCCTTCTTGTCGTCGCCGAAGTCGAATTCAAGCTTGTAGTTCTTGCTCTCTTCGTCGAACTTGATGACCATCTCGGCGGTGAAGGGCCAGCCCGCCTTGGAGCGAAAGCCCTCCAACGGGCCGATCTTGCGGTCGCGCAGGAACTGCTCCACCTCGGCCGCTTCGAAGGTGCGGCCGGCCGGCGTCTTGCCGAAGGAAAAGCCGCAGCCTTCGGAGTTGCCGTCAACCCCGGTGCAGGTGTAGCGGCGGTAGTTCTCCTTCACCACGCCGCCGCAGTTCGGGCACGGTGCCTGCAGCGTAGCGTAGTCGCCTGGGATGGTGTCGCGGTCGTATTCCTTGGCTTTCTTCACCATGCGCTCGGTCATGGAGGCGATGCCGGCCATGAAGGTGTCGCGCTGCAGCGCGCCGCGCTCCATTTGCGCCAGCTGGTATTCCCATTCGCCCGTGAGTTCGGCCTTGGTCAACTCCTCCACGCCCAGGCCGCGCAACAGCGTCATGAGCTGAAAGGCCTTGGCCGTGGGAATCAGTTCGCGTCCCTCGCGCAGCATGTACTTCTCGGCGATCAGGCCTTCAATGATGGTGGCGCGGGTCGCGGGCGTGCCCAGTCCCTTGTCCTGCATGGCCTCGCGCAGTTCGTCGTCTTCCACGGTCTTGCCCGCGCCCTCCATGGCGCCGAGCAAGGTGGCTTCCGAGTAGCGCGCCGGCGGCCGGGTCTTCAGGCCCTTGGCCTCGGCGCTTTCGGCCAGCGGTTTCTCGCCCGGGGCCACGGGCACCAGGTTCTGGCCCTTGTCGCCTTCCTTGGCATCGGCCACTTCGGCGGCGGCCTCCTTGCCGTAGATGGCCAGCCAGCCCGGTTTCACCAGCACCTTGCCCTCGGTCTTGAAGCTGTGGCCCACCGCAGTGGAAATGCGGGTCGTAACCATGTATTCCGCGCTGGGGAAAAACACCGCCATGAAGCGACGCACCACCAGGTCGTACAGCTTCTGCTCGGCTTCGCTCAAGCCGCTGGGCGCCTGCAGGGTGGGGATGATGGCAAAGTGGTCGCTCACCTTGCTGTTGTCGAAGATGCGCTTGCTGGGCTTGATGTAGTTGCCGGCCAAAGCCGTTTTGGCGTGCGGTGCCAGATGCAACATGCCGCTGCCGGCGAGCATTTCGAAGGCTTGCTTGACCACCGGCAGATAGTCTTCCGGCAGAGCGCGCGAATCGGTACGCGGGTAGGTCAGGGCCTTGTGGCGCTCGTACAGGCTTTGTGCGATGGACAGTGTGGTCTTGGCGGAAAAGCCGAACTTGCCATTGGCCTCGCGCTGCAGGGACGTCAGATCAAACAGCAGCGGACTGGCTTGCGAGGTGGGCTTGGATTCTTCCGTCACCGTGGCGCTTTTGCCGCGCACGGCGTCGGCAATGGCCAAGGCTTCGCGCTGGTTCCAGACCCGGTCGGCCTTGATTTCGGCGTCTTCCGTTCTCTTGTGCTGCGGGTTGAACCACTTGGCCGGGTAGTCGCCCGCCTGCGCGGCAAAACTGGCGTGGATTTCCCAGTAGTCGCGGCTGATGAACTTGCGGATCTGCTCTTCGCGCTCCACCACCACGGACAGCGTGGGCGTCTGTACCCGGCCCACGGTGGTCAGGAAGAAGCCGCCGTCGCGCGAGTTGAAGGCCGTCATGGCCCGCGTGCCATTGATGCCCACCAGCCAGTCGGCTTCGGAGCGGCAACGCGCGGCGTCGGCCAGACCCTGCATCTGCTCGTTCGAGCGCAGCGACGAGAAGCCGTCGCGGATCGCCTGCGGCGTCATGGACTGCAGCCACAGGCGCTGTACCGGCTTGCCCAGGGGCTTGGCGGCACCGGCGTACTGCTCGATCAGCCGGAAGATCAGTTCCCCTTCGCGTCCGGCGTCGCAGGCGTTGAT
The DNA here is from genome assembly GCA_903830985.1 of uncultured beta proteobacterium. GTDB lineage: Bacteria > Pseudomonadota > Gammaproteobacteria > Burkholderiales > Burkholderiaceae_C > CAIKVZ01. Next base: position 28,698 of record CAIKVZ010000036.1, on the reverse strand, counting down.
GAGCGCGCCCACGTCCTTGCGCCTTGCCAGCTTGACCACGGCGTTCAGCCGCGTCTTGGTCTTGTCCACGGGCTTGAGGTCGAAATAGGGTGGAATCACCGGCAGGTGGGCAAAGCTCCATTTGCCGCGCTTCACGTCGAATTCCTCCGGCGCCTGAATTTCCACCAGATGGCCCACGGCGCTGGTGACAAGGTACGTTTCGTTCTCGAAATGCTCGTCCGCTTTGTCGAACTTGCCCGCCACAGGGGTCAGGGCGCGCACGATGTCTTGGGCCACGGAAGGCTTCTCGGCAATGATCAGGGTCTTCATCTCTTTACAATCCCGGTTTCTCGCGTGCGCCAGCGCACGCATACACACACGGGGGCACGCACCTGCGCACGCCCACATGAGTTCACCATACCAAATTTTTTTGACGTGCCCAAAAAGACCGCGATTTCCAGTTTCCCCACGTCGGGCCGGCGCATCCAGGTGCGCCGCTCGGGCGTGCATGGCAAAGGGGTGTTTGCCGTGTGCGACATCGCCGAGGGTGAAGCCATCATTGAATACGTGGGTGAGATCATCAGTTGGGCGGCGGCGCAGGAGCGTCATCCGCACGACCCTAGCGACCCGAATCACACCTTTTATTTTCACATCGACGCCGAAAATGTGATCGACGCGCTGGTGGGTGGCAACTCCTCGCGCTGGATCAACCACTCCTGCGACCCGAATTGCGAAGCCGATGAAGTCGAGGGCCGCATCTTCATCAAGGCGCTGCGCAACATCGCCGCCGGTGAGGAATTGCACTACGACTACGGCCTCATCATCGACGAGCGCTACACCCCCAAGCTCAAGGCCGAGTACCCGTGCTGGTGCGGCGCGCCGACTTGCCGCCAAACCCTGCTGGCGCCCAAGCGCCGGCGCTGAGGGCTGCGCCATGCACCTGCAAGAATGGCCTGTGCAGCGTTGGATGGATCAACTCGCGCCCTGTTTGCCGGGCTTCTCAGTGCAGGTGTTGCCCGAAATTGATTCCAGCAACAGCGAGCTCATGCGCCGCGCCCGCGCCGGCGACACCCGACCCGCGCTGCTGGTGGCCCTGGCGCAAAGCGCGGGCCGCGGCCGCTTGGGGCGCATCTGGCTGAGTCAACCGGGCGACGCACTGACCTTTTCACTGGGCCTGCCATTGACGGTGACGGACTGGTCGGGCCTGTCCCTGGCCGTGGGCTTGAGCCTGGCGCAGAGCCTGCATCCGGAGATCCAGCTGAAGTGGCCCAATGACCTGTGGTGGCAGCAACGCAAACTGGCCGGCATCCTGATTGAAACCGCCAATGTGGGTGCGCAGCGCCATGCCGTCATCGGCGTTGGCATCAACCTGTGCATGCGCGATGCGCAGGGCCTGTCCACGCCGCCGGCGTGGCTGCAGGAAGCCTTGCCCGGCATCAGCGCCCCGCAGGCGCTAGAGCGGGTTCTGGCACCGCTGGTGCATACCCTGCAGCGCTTCGAGCGCGAGGGCTTTGCGCCCTTTGTGGGCGGGTTCAACGCGCGGGACGGCTTGGGCGGGCGCGCCGTGCGTTTGAGCGACGGCGTCTGCGGCGTGGCGCGCGGCGTGAACGCATCCGGTGCGCTGCTGGTGCATACTGCGGCCGGGCCTCAGGCCGTCGTCAGTTCAGAAGTGAGTGTTCGCCCCGTCCCGGCTGGAGCTTGAAACATGTTGCGAATTTTTGTTCTCCTGCTGTTGCTGGCCAACGGCCTGTATTTCGCCTGGACCCAGGGTCTGATGCGCGAGCTCGGCTGGGGGCCGGTGTTGCCGAACGAAGCGCAGCGGTTGGCGCAGCAGCTCAAACCCGAAGCGCTGAGTATCCTGAGTACAGAGGAGACGCGCCGCGTGGAAGCCGCCGCCACGGCGCCCAAGGCTGCGCCGGCGGAATGCCTGGAGGCGGGGTTGTTCGACGACAAGCAGGGTGCCGCCCTGCGCCGCACCCTCGAAGATCATTGGCCCGCCGGCAGTTGGTCGCTGCAGGCGACGGACCTGCCAGCGCGCTGGATTGTTTACATGGGAAAGTTCGCTTCGATGGACGCGGCGAGCAAAAAGAAGGCAGAACTCAAGTCGCGCAACGTGAGCTTCGAGCCCTTGCGCAACCAAGCGCTTGAGCCCGGCATCGGGCTGGGCGGCCATGACTCTGCGGACGCCGCCAACCTGGCCCTGAAAGAGTTGACGCTGCGCGGCGTGCGCACCGCACGTGTCGTGCAGGAAAAGCCCGCGCTGCATGGCGAAACCCTGCGGCTGCCGGCAGTGGACGAGAAGCAGCGTTCGATGCTGGAAGAACTGAAAGGCGAACTGGCGGGCAAGGCGCTGCGCGCCTGCGTGAAATAGCCCGACAGTTCGATGCCCGTCAGGCTCCGAGCACGCGATTTTTCCCGGCTCGCTTGGCCAGGAACATGGCCTGATCGGCACGTTTCACAGCTTCCATGCCGGTTTCATCGGCCGCCAGTTCGGCCACGCCCGCGCTGAAGGTGATGAGGATCTTGGCTTCGCCTTCCAGGAAAATGCGTTTCGTGAGTTCGCGCTGCAAGCGCGTCATGGCCTCGATGCCAGGGTCCAGTGTGGTGTCTGGCAGCAGCACGACAAACTCCTCGCCACCGTAGCGCGCCAGCGTGTCCTGCGGGCGCAGGCTTTCGCGCGTCACCTTCGCCAGATGGGCCAGGGCCGAGTCGCCGACGTTGTGCCCCAGCGTGTCGTTGATCTTCTTGAAGTTATCGATGTCGAGCAGTGCCAGGCACAGCGGACGGTGCTTGCGACGTGCGCCGGAAACTTCCCGCTCGATGGCCTCGTCCAGTCCCTGCCGGTTCAGGGCCCCGGTCAGCGGGTCATGCCTGGCCTGAGCACTGACGCGATCGAGTTCCTGATGCAGTTGCACGATCTGCGTTTCCGCGGCCTGGGCCTTCTGGCGCATGCCCTGCAATTCGTCGCGTACCTGGCGCGTGTCCTGGGCCATGGTCTGAGCCGCTTTCATCGCCGCCTCCAGCACCGGGCCGATTTCGGCGATGGATTGGGCCTGACCAATCTGTTGGGCGCAGCGTTCGATGGTGTCGTGAAAGCCGCTGCTGGACTCGGTCATTTTCGACAGGTGTTCGATGAAACTGCTGAGCATCTGGCGCAGCTGGTCCTGCGCTTCCAGGGCTCGCCCCTTGGCTTCGGTCTGCTTGAAGATCACGTCCTTGAGCAGCAACTCGACCTCGTCCAGGCGACGCAGACTCAAGGGGGGCGTGGCGGCGGCCCTGAGCGCCTCGATCTGCCCCTTGAGCCATTTGTCGTCGGTGCTCAGCTCGCCGATATTTTGAAAGATGAGCTGCAACAGGTGCAGCAAGGCGGTCTTGATTTCCGTCTGCTCCTCGGCGGCAAACGAGACCCGGTGGCTGAAGTTGGCCAGTGCTGTCTTGACGCCCAGGGTGTCCGGCACAGGATGGCGCATGGCGGCGAGCAGGGCCTTGGCCTGCTCGGAAAAACGTGTGTCGTCCGTGCCCAGGGCGGGCAGTGTGTGCTCGATCATGCGCGCGATCTGCTGCAGGAATTCTGGTGTCAGGGGGGCGAACTGTCCGGGCTGTGCGCTGACCTTGGCCGCCGTCGGGGCCTCGGGTGCAGCCACGCCAAAACTGGCAAACCCGACCATGGCGGTCTGAACCGCAGTCCAGTCGCGCTTGTCCACCGCCATTTCAAACAGCGCACGCTGCTTTTGCTGACCCGGGTTCTGCGCCGGCAGGGCTTTGGCAATCTGCTTCAGCGGCTCGTCCGGGAACGGCAGCACCATGGGCGTTCCGGCGATCTCGCGGTACAGCACCATGTAGTTTTCTGGCGTGGGGGCCAGTTTGCGACCGGCCAGAAGCTTGAAGGTTTCGCGGGCAATGTCGGACGGGGCTCGTTCAGTCATGGTGCAGCAATTCGAAGTGCGCACGCCTTGGCCGACGGTGCAACCTCGATAGCCGAAGCCTCATCCGATGCCGCGATGCGCCGCACAATATTCAACTATAGCCGCATCCATCAGGCTGATCATGAGCCATCGTGGGTTTGCGCCGCGGCCATTTTTGGCCGGCCTGTCGCTTTTGTTGATAATCCCCGCAAGCCGGGTGGCCAAAAAGTCGCCGTCCGGCGCAAAACATTGGCCTGCCATGACACTTCTTGCAATTGACGTTGGAAACACTCGCCTCAAGTGGGCACTTTACGCTGCCCCGCAACCGGGCGCACCGGTGCTGGCTCAGGGGGCCGAATTCCTGGACAACATTGAAAAGCTGGGCGAGGGACCCTGGAGCCGCTTGCCTGCGCCCACTTCCATGCTGGGTTGCGTGGTCGCCGACGAGGCTGTGAAGCGCGAGGTGCAGGCGCAAATGGAGTTGTGGGATGTGGCGCCGAGTTGGGTGGTGGCGAGTGCCCGTGAAGCCGGATTGCGCAATGGCTACGACCACCCGACGCGACTCGGCTCGGACCGCTGGGTTGCGATGATCGGTGCCTGGCATCTGATGCTGGGGCGCGGCGTGCGCCGCCCCTTGGTGGTCGTCATGGTGGGCACGGCCGTCACGGTCGAGGCGATCGACGCCGAAGGCAAATTTTTGGGCGGATTCATCCTGCCGGGTCACGGCATCATGTTGCGCGCCCTGGAATCGGGAACGGCGGGCTTGAGCGTTCCCACGGGCGAGGTGCATGAATTTCCGACGAATACCAGCGACGCGCTGACCAGCGGCGGAACCTTTGCCATTGCTGGCGCGGTGGAGCGCATGGTGCAACACGTGCGCCGGCACAGCGCGGCCGAGCCACTGTGCGTCATGACCGGTGGCGCAGGCTGGAAAATGGCGCCAAGCATGTCGGTGGAATTCGAATTGGTGGACAACCTGATTTTTGACGGCCTGCTGGAGATCGCCCATGCGCGCAGCCTGGCTTGAACCGTGTTCCAGGCACGAGCGCCTGCGAATCAAATCTGCATGTTCATGATGTCGTTGTACGCTTGCACCATGCGGTTGCGCACGTGCAAGGTGGCCTGAAAGCCGATCTGCGCTTTCTGTATCGCGACCATTGTCTCTTCCAGGCTGACGCTGGGGTTTTCCATTTGCACCTCACGCTGCAGCGACTGCGCCTGGTTTTGTGCCGCACTGACGGAATTCAGGGCGCCCTTGAGCGCGTTGGAGAAACCGGCGGCGGGTGTTTCCGAGGCGGGCGTCGCGAGCGCGCGCAGCGACGGCGCAGCGCGCTGAGGCGTTTGAACGGAAACGGGTGATAGGCGAAGATCCATTGCGGTCCTCCAGGTAGACGTCGCGTGAGGCTTGATGCTACCCAGGCCGGGCACCCGGGATGGTGCCGAAATGGCCGGAAAATACCGGCCTTATCGGGCTAAAGCTTTGACCTCCAACCCGAATAATGGGTCTCGTCCTGGTATTGCAGGGCGCTTACTTCCACCGGAATTACTCGATGTCTGCCCTTGCCGAAGTCCCTGTCCTGACCCCTGTTGCCACTTCCTGGGCTGGAAAATTTGCCGGCCTGAGCCGCGCGCAGGTGCTGCGTTTGGGCCTGGGTGTGGTGGCCTTGCTGGCTGTGGTCATCATCGGCGTGGTCATGGGTCGACAGGCGGAATGGCGCGTGCTTTATGCGAACCTGGCCGACAAGGACGGCGGCGCCATCGTGGCGCAGTTGACGCAGATGAACGTTCCCTACCAGCATGCGCCCGGCGGCGGCGCCATCCTGGTGCCGGCAGATCGGGTGTACGACACGCGCCTGCGCTTGGCGTCCCTGGGTCTGCCCAAGGGATCGGTCACCGGTTTCGAATTGATGGACACGAACCGTTTTGGCATGACCCAGTTCCAGGAGCGGTTGACCTTTCAGCGCGGCCTGGAAGGCGAGTTGACTCGTTCCATTCAGGCCCTGTCTTCGGTGCAAAGCGCGCGCGTGCACCTGGCCCTGCCGAATCAGAACGGGTTTTTCCGCGAGCAGCAAAAGGCCTCGGCTTCGGTGCTGCTGGGTTTGCACCCGGGCCGCACGCTGGACCGGGCTCAACTGGCCGGCATCATCCATCTGGTTGCCTCCAGCGTGCCTGAAATGAGCCCGTCGGCGGTGAGCGTGCTCGACGACACCGGCAAGCTGTTGTCCAACTCGCCCGATGGCACGGCCGGCGCCGTGGACGCCCAGCAGCTGCAATATGTGCAGCAGCTCGAGCAGCAGTACACAAGGCGCATTCTGGACATTCTGGAGCCCGTGGTGGGGCGCAACAATGTGCGCGCACAGGTTACGGCCGAAGTGGATTTTTCCCAAACCGAGTCGACTTCGGAATCGCACAAGCCCAACCAGTCGCCCGAAGTGGCAGCGATCCGCAGCCAGCAGGTGTCGGAGGCGGGAGCGGGTGCCGCCGGCGCGACGCCGCCATCCGGGGTGCCGGGCGCAACCACGAATCAGCCACCGGCCCAGGCCAGTGCGCCCATCAATGGCGCTTCTGCGCCGGTCTCGGCGGGAGCCGGCAATGGCTTGGCGGCCGGCGCCAAGCGTGAATCCATCATCAACTACGAGGTGGACAAGACGACGCGTGTGGTGCGCGGCGCCACCGGTGTCGTGAAACGGCTCAGCGCTGCAGTGGTGGTGAATTACCAGACCAATCCTGAGGACAAGGGCAAGCCCGTGGCCAAGCCCTTGAGCGATGCACAGATAGAAAAAATGACGGCGCTGGCGCGCGAGTCGATCGGCTTCAGCAAGGACCGTGGCGACTCGGTGAACCTGATGAACGCACCCTTTGCCGTGGAAAAAACCACCGTGACCGAAGTTCCGTTCTGGCGTGAGCCCGACGTTCAGGACCTGGCTCGCAGCCTGGCCTGGCCGGTCGGCACCTTGTTGTTGGGAGCACTGCTGCTGATGGGCTTTGTGCGTCCGGCCATGAAGTCCGCCGGGCAGACCGTCGCGGCTGGCGTGTCGCCAGCCGGGGGGCAGTTGAATGCGCTCGTGGCCGACGATACGGAGCGTGCGCTGCTGCCGCCACCGGGCAAGAAGGGCGAGCCGCAGCCGCCCACAATGCACGAGATGCGCCTGACCGATGCACGGCAGTTGGCCAAGGACAATCCCATGGCGGTCGCAAGTATTGTTAAATCCTGGGTGAATGGTGAGGCCAGTGCCTGACCACGACCACCGGAGTTGAAACCACATGGACGAGCAAGGACTCAATGACGCGGCCATTTTCCTGATGTCGCTGGGCGAGGAGGAAGCCGCGGAAGTGTTCAAACATTTTTCACCCAAAGAGGTGCAAAAGCTGGGCGAAACCATCGCCAAGATCACTTCGGTGTCGCGCGAGCGCGTGGACGAGGTGGTAGCCAAGTTTGCGACGGCGGCGGCGGCGCAGAGTCTGATCGTCTCGGATACCGGCAATTACGTGCGCGCCGTGCTCAAGCGTGCTTTGGGCGACGACAAGGCGTCCTTGCTGATCGACCGCATCCTGCAGGGCGGTGACGTTTCCGGCATCGAAAGCCTGAAGTGGATGGACCCGCTGTCGGTGGCGGAATTGATGCGCAACGAGCACCCGCAAATTGTCGCGGCGATTCTCGTGCACCTGGACTATGAACAGTCCGCGGCGGTGCTCAAACAGTTGCCGGACCGCCAACGCAACGAGGTGCTGCTGCGCGTGGCCACCATGGAAGGCATTCAGCCCATGGCGCTGAAGGACCTGAACGAGGTACTGTTCAACGTGCTGGCGGGTGGTGACAAGGTGCGCAAGGCTTCGCTCGGTGGCATCAAGGCCACGGCAGAAATTGTCAATCTGCTGGGCAGCAATATTGAGGCCGTGGTGCTGGAATCGATACGTGCGCACGACCCGGATCTGGCGCAGAAAATCACGGACAAGATGTTTGTCTTCGACGACATCATCAAGCTCGACGACAAGGCGATCCAGTTGGTGCTCAAGGAGGTGTCGTCCGAGGCCCTCATACCCGCGCTCAAGGGCGCCTCGGGCGAACTCAAGGAAAAGATTCTGGCCAACATGTCGTCGCGCGCCGCGGACACGCTGCGCGAGGATCTGGATTCGCGCGGTCCCATGCGCCTGTCCGAAGTGGAAGCGCAGCAAAAGGAAATTCTCAAGACCGTGCGCCGGCTCGCCGACGAAGGTCAGATCGTGATCGGAGGCGGCGGTGAAGAAGCCTTTGTCTAAGTCATCTGCGCAATCGCGCTTCATTCCCAGCGAAGAGATCGGCGACGTGCAGCGCTGGCAGTTCGGCGCGGTGTCGGGTGAGGCCTTGGAGCGTAAGCGCAGCCCGGACCAAGCGGAAGCGGACGCGACAGCGGCCCATTTGCTGGCGCTGGTGCAGGCGCGCGACGACGGCCGCGCCCAGGGCCACGCTCAGGCAGCAGCGGAACTCAAGCAGCAAATGGACGATTTTTACCAACGCCAGGGTCACGCCACGGCCGAGCGTCTGGCACTGTGTGCCCAGGCTTTTGAGGCGCGCTGGGAGGCCGCCGAGCAGGCCCTGGCCCAAGGCGTGCTGGAACTGTCCTGTGGCCTGGCACGCCAGGTTGTTCGGCGCGAACTGGCTACCGATACCAAGGCGCTGGAGCCCGTCATCCGTGAGAGTCTGGGCATGCTGGCAGCCGACGCACGTGCCATCGTCGTGCGCCTGCATCCGGTGGATTTCGGTTTGCTTGAGGTGGCGCTGCGCGAGTCTTTTGCCGGTGAGGCGCTGCTGTTCCGGCCGGATGCGGCCGTGCCAGCGGGCGGTTGTCTGGTCGAGTCCGGCGGCATGACCGTTGACGGCTCCCTGGAGAAACGCTGGAGCCGAGCCGTCGCGGCCCTGGGCCTGAGCTTGCCCTGGGTCGAGGAGGAAGCCCGTGCCTGACAGCGGTTTGTCCCACTGGGAGCGTTTTTTGCGCGATGCGCGCCATCGGGTGGAATTGGGGTGCACCCTGGAATCCCGCGGCACGCTCACCCGCCTGACAGGTCTGGTGCTGGAGGCTTCAGGCATTCGTGAACCCGTAGGCTCGCAATGCCTGGTAACCATGGGGTCCTTGCCTCCTGTTTTGGCCGAGGTCGTGGGGTTTTCCAGCGACCGGGCTTTCCTGATGCCAGCCGGCGATGTGCACGGTCTGTCCAGCGGCGCCAGCGTGGCACCGACTGCACCCTATATTGCGCCGCCTCGGTTGGGTGAAACTGCGTCGCTGCCCACCAGCTACAGCGGCGGTCCCTTGCGCCTGCCTTTGGGTGACGGCCTGCTCGGGCGAGTGGTGGATTCCCAGGGAGCGCCCATGGACCATCTGGGTCCCCTGACCAACGTCAAGTCGCAGGCGCTGAACCGCGCCACCATCAATGCCATGGACCGGGACCCGGTGCGCGAGCGCCTGGACACCGGCATCCGCGCCATCAACTCGCTGCTGACCGTGGGGCGCGGTCAGCGACTGGGCCTGTTTGCCGGCTCCGGTGTGGGCAAGAGCGTGCTGCTGGGCATGATGGCGCGCTATACCCAGGCCGATGTGATCGTCGTGGGCCTGATCGGCGAGCGCGGTCGCGAAGTGAAGGAATTCATTGAGGACATCCTGGGTGACGAGGGGCGCGCCCGTTCCGTCGTCGTGGCCGCTCCCGCCGACTCGCCGCCGCTGCTGCGCATGCAGGGCGCGGCCTACGCCACGGCGGTGGCCGAGTATTTCCGCGACAAGGGGCAACATGTGCTGCTGCTCATGGATTCGCTCACGCGCTACGCCATGGCGCAGCGTGAAATTGCGCTCGCCATCGGCGAACCCCCGGCCACCAAGGGCTATCCGCCTTCGTGTTTTGCGCGCCTGCCGCAACTGGTCGAGCGCAGTGGCAACGGCTTGAACGGCGTGGGCTCGATCACAGCTTTTTACACTGTGCTGTCCGAAGGCGATGACCAGCAGGACCCGATTGCGGACGCGGCCCGGGCGATTCTGGACGGGCACATCGTGCTGTCGCGTGAATTGGCCGAATCGGGGCACTTTCCGGCCATCGACATCGAGCAATCGACGTCGCGTGTCATGAACAACGTGGTGTCGCGCGCCGAGTTCGAGGTCGCACGGCGATTTCGCAGCGTGCATTCTCGCTACCAGAAGAGTCGCGACCTGGTGCGCATCGGCGCTTACGCCGCCGGCTCCGATCCGGGCCTGGACGAGGCGATTCGCCGCCATGACGGTATGGCGCAATTCCTGCAGCAGGACATGCACGTCAGCGCGTCCATGCAGGAGAGTTTTTCTGGTCTGGCACAGGCCCTCGAGGGGAGTGTGACAGTATGAGTGGCCTGGCAAGTCTGCAATTGGCGGTGGAACTGGCGATGCGACAGCGAGACCAGATGCGCCTGGATCTGGCGCAGGCGCAGCAAGTGCAGACTTCTGCGCGGCAACAGGCGGATCAGCTTGAAGGTTACGCACGTGAAACCCAGGCGCGCTGGGTCACGCAGTCAAATCGCGTGGCAGCGCCAGAGGTGCTGCGCCATTACTACCAGTTCATGGACAAGTTGTACCAGGCCATTGCCATGCAGGGGCAGGTCATGCTCGACGCCGGGCAACGAGTTGCGCTGCGAGAGCAAAGCCTGCTCCAGGCAGAGTTCACGCTCGCCAGCCGGCAAACAGTGCGCGACAACTTGCACCGCGCTGCGCAATTGCGGCGCGACAGGCTGGAACAAAAACAATTCGATGAAATGGCCGCCTTGCAGTACCGCAAGAACGTGGCAGATCAATACCGCGGAGGTGAACGATGAGCATTGAAACCAGCCCTTCTTCCACGTCGGGTCCAGTCCCAACACGCAGTGCTGGCGCGGTGAGCCGCTCTGGTCATGGCGCTGCGTCGTCGGCTGCGCCGGCGGGACTTTTTTCCTGCGTTTTGACAGGTTTGGACGAGACGCTGACGTCGGCTGTCCCTTTGTTGTCCAAGGACGCGGTCGACCTGGCGGCTTTGCCCGGCAAGGGAACTGCCTTGGCAACTGATCAGGCCACTGGTTTGGACGCTGCGGCCCAGGCATTGCTGGCGCAGTTTCTGGGCATGGGAATCAGCCAAGCCACACCGGCACAGAGCGACCCCAGTGCTGTCGCGGTGTCTGGCGCGGGGCTGACGGGAGCGAAGTTGCGACCCGACAGCACGCTGGCCAGTCAGGCAACTGAACCGCCCAGTGGGCTTTTGACCTCGACCTTGCCGGCTGGCGTGCAGGACAGCGTCGCGTCAGTGGCCTTGCCCGCGGTGGCCCTGCCGGCAGTGGCTAACCCGGATCGCTTGCAGGCCTTCAAACCTCCTCAGATTGCCGCAACTGCCGGGGTGGCGACCGGCACTGCGGCGCCCCTGCACGTACTGAGAGCGGCCGACGCTGCAGTGCTGGCCGCTACGCAAGCGGATGCCTTCGCAAGTTCGCCTGGTTCGTCGCCGCGCGCGGGGCAATCGGCGGTGCGCTTGGCATTTGCCAACGCCCAGGGCTTGGTCAAGTGGCAGCAGACGCAGGTTGAGCAAGCGACGGTGCAGGCGACCGCGTCAGGCACAAGCGCGCGCGATGTCTTCCCCGACCTGGCTTTGCGTCCCTCGACGTCTTCGATCGAAAGCGCTTCGTTGCCAGGGTTGGTAACGGCCGTGGGCGGTTCGGATGCCGTGCTTGCGGGACGTCGCGAGCGCAGCAACCCCGGTCCCGGCGCTGCCCGCTTTGAGCCAATGAATTTTTCGGGTGCTGCTGTGCCTGTCTTTGATGCGAATCCGGCAGCTGCGCCGACCACGGCTGCCGCGCCACTGGCGGCGTCCGTGGCCGAGCAGGTGAAGTACTGGATGACCAACGACATCCGAAACGCAGAGCTGAAGCTCGATGGACTGGGGACCGAACCGGTCCAGGTGAGCATCACGATGTCGGGTAATGAAGCGCAGGTGGTATTTCGCAGCGATCAGCCGCAAACGCGGGAACTGTTGGGCAACGCCATGGGGCAGTTGGAGCAGTTGCTGCGTGGCGAAGGCCTGGCTCTGGCCGGAGCCTGGGTGGGGACGTCGGGCCAGCAGGCCGGTTCCGGAGGCAACGCGCAACAGGGTCAGACGGGCTCGACGCCCCAGCCTCAGGCCTCCGGGCACGAGGGGGTCTCCAGTGTGGGCGCGGTGGCAACCGGTCGCCGGGTGGTTCCGGCCGAGCGCGTGCTCGACCTCTTTGCCTAGCCAGTCGCCCTGAAAGCGGCAGGATTAAGGCCTTATTCGGCCGTTCTTTCGACCCTGACGGGAGATAATGGCGTCGAGTGCGGCGGGACCTGCCTGGTGCCGCCCATTTGACCAACCAAGGAACTACCGTGTCTGCTCCAGCCGCTGCCGAAGAGGTCAAGGCCCCAAAGCCGAAAAGCAAGAAGATGCTCATGATTGTGGGGCTCGCCGTGTTGGTGCTGGCCCTGGGTGGTGGTGGCGCGTGGTATTTCATGCAGAAAAACGCGCACCAGGATGAGGCTGACGGCGAGGATGCACCTGCGGCTGCGGCCCACGCCAAGGCCAAGGTGCCGCCAACCTTCCTGCCGCTGGAAAACATGGTGGTGAATCTGGCCGATCCGGGCGGCGAACGCATGGCGCAAATCGGCATCACGATTGAACTCTCCGATGCCCACGCTGCGGATCAGGTGAAGTTGTACCTGCCCAGCATCCGCAGCGGCATTTTGCTGCTGATTTCGCAGCGCACGTCAGTGAACCTCTTGACCCCCGAGGGCAAGCAGCAACTGGCGGAGGAAATCAAGCAGGAGGTCGCACGACCGCTGGGTTTTGGGGAAGATGCGCACGCGGAAAAACCCGTCAAGAAGGGCGCTGGCAAGGGTAAAAAGGCGGCCGTGGCTGCCGAAGCGAATCCGGTGCAAAACGTGCTGTTCTCGAGCTTCATTGTCCAGTGATGCCCGCACCGGTGATGCACCATGAGTGAATCCTTTCTTTCCCAGGAAGAGGTCGACGCCCTGCTTGAAGGCGTGACGGGAGAAAGCCAGAAGGCGGTCGAGGAGGTGCACGAGAAAGGTGTGGCGCGCACCTACGACATCTCGAGCCAGGAACGCATCGTGCGTGGGCGCATGCCTACGATGGAAATCGTGAACGAGCGCTTTGCGCGCAATCTGCGCGTGGGCTTGTTCAATTTCATCCGGCGCAGCCCGGAAATCTCGGTCGGCCCGGTCACGGTGCACAAGTACAGCGCCTTTTTGCGCGAGCTGGCCGTGCCCACCAACTTCAACATCGTGGCGATTCGCCCGCTGCGCGGCAGCGGCTTGATCGTGTGCGAGCCGGCCCTGGTGTTCGGCGTGATCGACACCCTGTTTGGCGGCATCGGCAAGTTCCAGACGCGCATTGAAGGGCGCGATTTTTCGGCCACCGAGCAGCGCGTCATCAACCGGCTGGTGGACGTGATCACCTCGGAGTACAAGAAGGCGTGGGCCGGCATCTACCCGATGGAACTGGAATATCAGCGCTCGGAAATGCAGCCCCAGTTCGCCAATATCGCCACGCCCAGTGAAATCGTCGTGACCACGGCGTTTCAGTTGGAGATCGGCGACATTGCGGGCTCGATTCACTTTTGCATGCCTTATGCGGCTCTGGAGCCGATTCGCGACGTGCTTTACGCGTCCAGCCAGGGCGACTCGGTGGAGGTCGACCGCCGCTGGGTGAAGCTGCTGACGCGCGAAATCCAGGCCGCTCCGGTGACCCTGGTGGCTGAACTGGCGCGCACCCAGGCGACGGTGGAGCAACTGCTGGCCATGAAGCCGGGCGACTTCATCGAACTGGACCGTGAACCGAGAATACAGGCGAATATCGGCGGGGTTCCGATCTTCGAGTGCCAGTATGGGACGCACAATGCGAAGTACGCCATCCGCGTGGATAAATGTCTCAGAGGCCACGACCTGAGCGCCCTTGGAGAAAAACACAATGTCAACTGATGACAACAAGCCGGTCGAAGAAGATCCGATGGCGGCCTGGGCCGAGGCCCTGGAAGAGCAAAAGGGCAGTACAGACGCGTCGGGCGCGGATCAGGGGGGACCGCTGGCCGGGGAATCCGTACGGCCCTTCACCAGTTCAGCTGCCGACGGACCGATGACCGACATCGATCGGGTGCTTGATATTCCGGTTCAGCTGTCGGTTGAACTGGGGCGCACCAAGGTGCCCATCAAGTACATCCTGCAACTGGGTCAGGGCTCGGTGGTAGAACTCGATGCGCTGGCCGGCGAGCCCATGGATGTGCTGGTCAACGGCTACCTGATTGCGCAAGGCGAGGTGGTGGTGGTGAACGACAAGTTCGGCATCCGCCTCACCGATGTGGTGACGCCCTCGGAACGGCTCAAGCGCGTGAGCCGTGGCGGCTGAAGCGTCGGGGTAGCTGTAAGAATATGAATCAGGCGCTGATTTCTGTCGTGGTCTTCGTGGCCTTGCTGGCCATGGTGCCGTTCGGGGTGAAATGGCTCGCGCAACGCCGCCAACTGACCGGCGGCGCGCCGCTGGCGACGTCCAAGCTGGTCTCCGTGCTGGCGGTGGGGCCGCAGCAGCGCGTCGTGACGGTGGAGGTCGGTCCGCCCGAGGCGCGGGTGTGGCTGGTACTGGGCGTGACCGCGCAGTCCATCAACACCCTGCACACCCTGCACGCGGCGTCGGCTCCGCCAGCGTCCTCTGCTTTCGCCGCCGTGCTGGCCGATACCCATGTTCAGTAGATCGATGGACTTCAGCCGTCACTTATTCAAGTTGCTGGCGGCGCTTGCATGGGTGACGTTGATGGTCGCGCCAGCCGCTGCGCAGACAGCCGGGCAGTTGCCCTTGCTGATGGGGACGGGCAGTTCCGGTGTGAGTTTTTCCGTACCGATCCAGACCCTGCTGTTTTTCACGGCGCTGTCTTTCCTGCCGGCGATTCTGCTCATGATGACGGGCTTCACGCGCATCGTGATCGTGTTGTCGCTGCTGCGCCAGGCGCTGGGAACGCAGTCGGCGCCACCCAATCAGGTGGTCATCGGCCTGTCGCTGTTCCTGACATTTTTCGTCATGGGGCCGACACTGGACCGGGTCTACAAGGACGCCTACGTGCCGTACAGCACGAATGCCATGTCGTTCGAGGATGCGCTGGCCAAGGCGGATGCACCGATGCGCGAGTTCATGACCAAGCAGACCCGGCAATCGGACTTCTCGCTGTTTGCCAAGCTGGCCAAGCTTGACGCCGCGGTGACGCCGCAAACCGCACCCATGCGCGTCATCATTCCGGCCTTTGTCACGAGTGAGCTCAAGTCGGCGTTCCAGATCGGCTTCATGATCTTCATCCCGTTTCTGGTGATCGACATGGTCGTGGCCAGCGTGCTCATGTCGCTGGGCATGATGATGCTGTCGCCGGTGCTGGTGGCGCTGCCGTTCAAGCTCATGCTGTTCGTGCTGGCCGATGGCTGGAACCTGCTGATCGGCTCGCTGGCCGCGAGCTTTGTCACATGAACTCGCAAATGGTCCTGACGATGGGCCAGGAGGCCCTGACGCTGATGCTGCTGGTGTCGGCGCCGGTGCTGGGCGTGGTGCTGGTGGTGGGTTTGCTGGTGAGCCTGTTCCAGGCCGTCACGCAGATCAACGAGGCAACGCTTTCCTTTGTTCCCAAGTTGATCGCGGCAGTCGCGGTGTTCGCGATTTCCGGTCCCTGGATGCTCGGTGTTCTGGTGGACTACATCCGTCGCACCATTGAATCGATTCCGTCATTGATGCTGTGAGCGCCGCGTGATCAACTTGACCGAGGCGCAGATCATGGCCTGGCTTTCGCCCGTGCTCTGGCCTTTTTTTCGGGTGCTGGCGGTGTTCACCTCAGCGCCGGTTTTTTCCTCCCGCGTCATGCCGGTGCGCGCCAGGGTCGGTCTGGCGCTGCTGGTGGCGCTGTGCGCCCAGCCCAGCCTGCAAGGCCAGCCTTTGGTCAGCTTCAACGGGCCGCTCGGTCTGGAGACCCTGGTCCAGCAAGTGGGAATAGGGCTGGCGATGGGATTCTCCATCCGCGTGGTGTTTGCCTCGGTGGAACTCGCCGGCGAACTCGTGGGCCTGCAGATGGGGCTGAATTTCGCCACCTTCTTTGACCCCACCAACAATACGCAGACCAGCGCCGTGTCGCGCTTTTACGGCCATATGACGGTGCTGTTGTTCATCGTCATGAACGGTCACCTGCTGGTGCTGCTGGCGGTGGTGCGCAGTTTCGACGCCTTCCCGGTGGGCGCCAGCCTGCTGCAGATGCTGGCCAAGGTGCGACTGTTTGACCTTGGGACCGACCTGTTCGCCAGCGCCTTGTGGATTGCCCTGCCCATGATCGCGGTGCTGCTGTTGGTGAACCTGACGCTGGGCATCGTGTCACGCGTGGCGCCCCAGATGAACATCTTCGCCATCGGTTTTCCGGTGACATTGGCCGTGGGTTTGCTGGGCATAGGCGTCACGCTGCCGATGCTCGATCAGCCCTTCATGGCGCTGTTTGGCCGCACCATTGACCTGTTCGCGGCGCACTGAAGCGCGGCTACACCAGATTGTTGCGGATCGCGTACATGGTGATGTCCGCGTTGGTCGCGAGTTTGAGCTTTTCCAGTGCCCGTGCCCGGTAGACGCTCACCGTCTTGGGGCTCAGCGTCATTTCTTCGGCGATCTCGGAGAGTCGCTTGCCCGAGGCAATCTTCAACACCGTCTGCAGTTCACGCTCCGACAAGGTGGTGTGCGGCAACTCCTGCATCGGATTGGACAGGCTCTCCACCAGCATCTGCGCCACCTCGGGCGAAACGTATTTGCGGCCCTGCGCCAGTGCCCGCACCGCGACCGTGAGTTGCGCCGGGTCGCCGGCCTTGTTCAGATAGCCGTGGGCGCCGGCGCGCAGGCAGCGGATGGCGTACTGGTCTTCGGCAAACATGGAGACCACCAGCACCTTGATCGGCGACTTGGCGTCGGTCAGGCTCTCGAGCACTTCGAGGCCGCCGCGTCCCGGCATGTTCAGGTCCAGCACCAGCACGTCGCAGACGGCGCTGCGCAATGCGGCGCGCACCTCGGAGTAGCTGCCGGCCTCGGCCGTCACCTGGATATCGACCGCTTCCGACAGGGTGTCGCGAATGCCGCGGCGCACAAAGGCGTGGTCGTCGCAAATCACAACATGGATCATGGGGTAGCTTTCAAAATGACGTGGGCAGGTCGGGGCCGTTCAGCGGAATGGACACAATCACGGAAGTCCCCGTCCCCGCATTGCGGCTGATGTCGATCCAGCCCCCCACTGTTTTGGCCCGCTCGCGCAAACCCTTGATGCCAAAGGCGTTGGGCTTTTCCAGGTCTTCCTTGGCAATGCCGCGGCCATTGTCCGATATTTCCACTGTCAGAACGTTTTCATGGTCCGATACATCGATGGTGACCGCGGTGCACTGGGCATACTTGGAGATATTCGTCAGGGCCTCCTGTGCCGTGCGGTAGGCCACCAGTTGCACCGCCTTGGAGGCACTGGCGGTTTCTTCTGCCGTGCGCAGCGTGGTCTTGATGCCGGTGCGCTTCTCGAAACCTGTTGCCATCCACTGGATCGCCGCCACCAGGCCCTGATCGAGCACGGCCGGACGCAGATCGCGCATGATGCGCTGGCTGGCGCCCAGCGCGTGTTGCAGCATCTCGGCCGCGGCACTGATGTGCATCTGCGTCGCCGCATCGTTCGAGTGCCGACCCAACCAGGCCAGGTCGAACTTCATTGCCGCCAGTGCGCCGCCGATGTCGTCATGGACCTCGCGGGCAATAGAGGCGCGTTCTTGCTCGATGCTGAGTTGCAGATGGGCCGTCAATTCGGCCAGTCGCTGCTGCGATGCGGCCAGTTCGGCGTCGGCGCGCGCCTTGGCCAGGCGGGTATCGCGCACTTCGATGGCTCTACCGATGACGTGCACCAGACTGCTCAGACTGTCCTTGAGCACATAGTCATTGATGCCGTGCTTGAGTGCGTCCACGGCAGCGGTTTCGCCGATGGCGTGCGACAAGAGGATGAAGGGCGGGCGCCGCTCGAGTCGCTGCACCTCGTTCCAAGCGTCGATCGCGGTGAATTCGGCAAAGCGGTAGTCCGACAGGATCACGTCGAAGTCAATGCGGTCGATCTGGGCGCAAAAATCGACCAGGGTCTGGGCACGGGCCACATCAAAGGTGCCGCCGCTGCGGCGCAGGGCAAATTTGACCAGCTCGTGGTCCTGCTCGGAGGATTCCAAGTGCAACAACCGGATCTGGCGGGTATGAGAATTTATCAGCATGGTCGCAGGCGATGATAAGTGGGGAATCGGCAGCACCGCAGACGATTCACGAACCTGGCGGCAGATGGCGTGGCAGATTCCTCCACGAAAAGCCGCGCCAGAACTTGCAGCCCCACGCTTGGCTGGTATGCTCCAAGCTGGTGACACAATTCTGGCTTCCAAGCCCGTGTCCTTGGTTGTGCGAGCGTTCATAAACAAACATGCCCTGTTTTCAGCCTGAACTGATGGAAAAACAATGCCGCCGTCCATGATGCAGCCTGCTGTACCCTCGGTGCAGTTGCCGGTCATGGCTGTGGCCGAGTTGCAGGATTCGCTGCTGGTGGTGATGCACGACCTGCAGCGTCTGGAGGGCTTGCTGAATCACGCCGGGGACAATTTGCTGGACCGATTTACCGCAGCCAATCAGGGACTTATTGCCCTGGCCGGGGGGGAGCCGGGTGCGTTGGAGCAGGCGCGCAACGCCCTGCAGGCCGCCGTGACCGACCTGCAGTTTCAGGACATGGCATCGCAATTGATCGTGCACACCACCAAGGTGGTTCAGGGCTGCGCCTTTAGGCTCGCCGCGGAAGCCATGGGCCATGAGGAGGACGAAGATGCCGCGCCGTTTGGCGACCCGGGCCATGACCGACGCTTCTTCTCGCGATCCGCAGAAAATGAGGAACTGCCGGGGGACGAGTATGGCAACCAGATTCCTGATCGACCCAATCCTGTGACGCAAAGCGAGATGGACGCCGGCTCCATCGAACTGTTTTAGCCAGACACCATGTTCAAGAATTTCCAAGTTGGAGCATTTCATGCATTCGATCCTCGCAGTTGATGACTCTGCATCCATGCGCAAGATGGTTTCCTTTACCCTGATGGGTGCGGGCTATCGCGTGGTGGAGGCAGTGGACGGGGAGGATGCCTTTGAAAAGGCCATGGGTGCGAGTTTCGACTTGGTGCTCACGGACCAGAACATGCCCCGGCTTGATGGCCTGGGTTTGACCCGTCGGCTGCGGGAAGACCCCCGCTTCAAATCGATCCCTATTTTGATCCTCACCACGGAGTCTGGCGACCAGATGAAGCAGGCGGGGCGCGCTGCCGGGGCCACAGGTTGGTTGGTCAAGCCCTTTGATCCGACCCGTTTGCTTGACGTGATTCAGAAAGTTATCCGCTAGCACAGCAGCGGGTTTATTGTTTTGCCAAGGAGTTCAGCATGAGCGAGATGCACCAGGAAAATGCCGCAGGCGCTGATTTCGATCTGACGCAGTTTTATCAGATCTTTTTCGAAGAGGCCGGCGAGAACCTCGATCAAATGGAGCAGATGTTGCTCGATTTGGATGTTGCCTTGGTCGACGACGAGGAGTTGAACGGCATCTTCCGTTGCGCCCATTCGATCAAGGGGGGGGCCGCGACCTTCGGCTTCGCCGACGTGGCCGAACTGACGCACAACATGGAGTCGCTGCTGGACAAGCTGCGCCGGCATGAACTGCAGCTGACGACGCCCATGGTCGACGCCTTGCTGGAATCGGCGGACGCATCTCGCAGTTTGCTGGCGCGCCACCAGACGGGCAGCGGCGACGCCACGCCCACGTCGGAGTTGGTACAGCGCATCGCCGATCTGGCCGCGGGGCGCACACCGGCGGCTGCACCGAAGGCCGCCCAGGCCAAACCCGCGGCGCTGGCAAAACCGGTCAAGAGCACCCGATCGCTGGAAATCCGGATCGGGCCGCTGGAGCACCCGGAACAGGCCGACGCACTGAAAGAGCTGTTTCGCGATATCCCTGGGCTGGGCAGCATCAGTGTGCTCGAGTCCGACTTGCCGAATACGCGCGTGTTTGCCGTCGAGACCAGTTCCAGCGATGAAGACCTGCTCGACCTCTTCGTCTTTCACGTGTCAAAGGATCAGGTGGCGATTCGTTGCCTGGACGATGTGAGCGCGACCGTGCCGGTTGCCGCGCTGGCAACCCCGCCTGCAAGCTCAGACGCCGGATTCGGTTTCTTTGCAGATGCGCCGGGCGCTCCCTCAGAAACAGAAACGCACGAGCCGGTCAAGACAGTGGAGACCGCTGCTGCGGCTGCACCCAAGGCGGCTGGCAACAAGGCGCAGCTCGAAGCTGCGACGATCCGCGTGGCCGTGAGCAAGGTCGATCAGCTGATCAACCTGGTGGGCGAACTGGTCATCACCCAGGCCATGCTGGCGCAAAACAGCCGCTCGCTGGACCCGGCACTGAATCAACAGTTGATGGCGGGGCTGGCCGATCTGGACCGCAACACGCGCGACCTGCAGGAATCGGTGATGTCGATCCGCATGATCCCGATGTCCATCGTGTTCAGCCGCTTCCCGCGCATGTTGCGCGACCTGGCGGGAAAGCTTGGCAAGAAAGTCGAGATGGTGATGCAGGGCGAGGCCACGGAACTGGACAAGGGTCTGGTGGAGAAGATCACCGATCCACTCACCCACCTGGTGCGCAACAGTTGCGATCATGGCGTGGAAATGCCGGAGGAACGCTTGGCCAAGGGCAAGCCGGAACATGGCACGATCACGCTGTCGGCCTCGCACCAGGGCGGCTCCATCGTGATCGAGGTGCGCGACGACGGTCGCGGATTGTCGCGCGAAAAAATCCTGCGCAAGGCGCGCGAGCGTGGGCTGGATGTGTCGGACCAGATGACCGACCAGGAAGTCTGGCAATTGATTTTCGCCCCTGGTTTTTCCACCGCCGATGTCGTCACCGACGTGTCGGGCCGTGGCGTTGGGCTGGACGTGGTGATTCGCAACATCACCTCGCTCAATGGCACGGTGGAGATCGATTCGGCCGAAGGCTACGGCATGAAGGTCTCGGTTCGCCTGCCGCTGACGCTGGCCATCATGGACGGCATGTCGGTCGGTGTGGGCAATGAGGTCTACATCCTGCCCCTGTCCTCCGTTGTCGAGTCATTTTTGGTCAAGGCCGAGGCCGTTGGGACGGTAGGCCAGGGTTCGCAACTGGTCAAGGTGCGTGAAGAGTACATGCCGGTGATCGAGCTGGAAAAGGTGTTCCAGGTGCCGCGCTTTGACCAGGAAAAGGCCAACAGCATCATGGTCGTGGTCGAGGCCGAAGGCAGTCGCGCCGCCTTGCTGGTGGACGAACTTTTGGGCCAGCAACAGGTGGTGGTGAAAAATCTGGAGTCGAACTACCGCAAGGTGCCCAACGTGTCGGGCGCCACGATTCTGGGTGACGGCAAGGTGGCGCTGATTCTGGATACGGCAGGCCTCATCCGCCGTACCCGACACTAACAAACTGGCAATTTGCTTCAGGAGATATTGCAATGGAAGTCGCAGAACGAGTGAATGAAAGCATCGCGGCGTCAGGTGTGCGTGAATACCTGACGTTTCGCCTGGATCAGGAAGAGTACGGCATCGATATCCTCAAGGTGCAGGAAATTCGGGGTTACGAGCCGCCGACCCGCATCGCCAATGCACCGTCCTTCATCAAAGGCGTGGTGAACCTGCGCGGCACCATCGTGCCGATTGTCGACATGCGGCTCAAGTTCAACTGCTCCAACGCCGAGTACAGCAGTTTCACCGTGGTCATCATCCTGAATCTGGGCACGCGCATCGTGGGCATCGTGGTGGATTCAGTGAGCGACGTGATGGAGCTTCCGCCCGGCAGCATCAAGCCGGCGCCGGAAGTCGAAAGTGGCATTCATTCCGGCTGTATTCTGGGCCTGGGCTCGGTGGGCGACCGCATGCTGATCCTGCTGGACATCGGCAAGTTGATGTCGGGCTCCGATATGGCCCTGGCGGGCGATTCGGAATGAGCGTGACGGCCTGATATGGAGGACCCCGGCGCTCGCGAGTTTGCCTGGACCAATGCCGATTTCGAGCGCGTTCAGGCGCTGATCTACCAGCGCGCCGGCATTCACCTGCACGATGGCAAACACGCCATGGTGTACAGCCGCCTGTCGCGGCGCTTGCGCGACACCGGGCACACCAGTTTTCGCGAGTACCTGAGTTGGTTGGAGCAGCACGACGGTCCCGAATGGCAGGAGTTCATCAACGCGCTGACCACCAATCTGACGTCATTTTTTCGCGAACAGCACCATTTCGAAATTCTTGCCGAGTTGCTCAAGTCGCGCCCCGCGTCCACGCCATGGCGTGCCTGGTGCAGCGCAGCCTCAACCGGCGAGGAGCCGTACTCGATTGTCATCACGGCGCTGGAGACGCTGGGCGCCGGGGCTGCGTTCAAGCTCTACGCCAGCGACATTGACTCCAAAGTGCTCGCGACCGCTGCCCAGGGCGTGTACCGCCTGGAAAGCGCCAAGGGGCTGGGCCCGGAGCGCACACACCGGTTTTTCATGCGCGGCAAAGGCTCCAACGAAGGTTTCTTGCGCGTCAAGCCCGAACTGCCACGCATGGTCGAGTTTGGCAGCGTGAATCTGATACTGGATAACTGGCCTTTTCGTGAACCCTTTGACATCGTGTTCTGCCGCAATGTGATGATTTACTTTGATGCACCAACCCAGCGCAAGGTGCTCGAACGCATCCACCGTGTGATGAAACCCGGCGGCATGCTGTTTGTCGGGCATTCGGAAAATTTCGGCGAATCCAAGGACCTCTTTGTGCTGCGAGGAAAGACGGTTTATGAACGGCGTTAACCCCGTGTCCCGCGTGGCGCAACTCAAGGCGCAGGCGCGCAAGCCGGGCGAGGCGTCATTTTTCTATTACGACCCCAACTTCCAGTTCGACGCCGTCAAGGTCCTGCCAGGCGAGTACTTCGTGTCCGAGGAGAACCTGCTCATCGTCACCGTGCTGGGGTCGTGCATCGCGGCCTGCATCTGGGACGGCCGGGCACAGGTCGGTGGCATGAACCACTTCATGTTGCCCGATGGCGATGGCGATGGCGGCGGACGCTACGGCTCCTATGCGATGGAGTTGTTGATCAATGAAATGATGAAGCGCGGCGCGCGGCGCGAGTCGATGCAGGCCAAGATCTTCGGCGGCGGTCAGGTCATGCACTCCTTTACATCGATGAACGTGGGTGAGCGCAATACGAAGTTCGTGCTGGACTATCTTCAAACCGAACGCATCCCGGTGGTGTCACAGGATGTGCTGGACATCTATCCGCGCAAGGTCTGTTATTTTCCCCAAACGGGCAAAGCCATGGTCAAGCGCCTGGCGCACGCGCACCCGGAAAAACTGGCAGCGCAGGAGCGCCAGGGCAACGCAGCAACAGTGGTCAAGGTGACCTCGGGTGGCTCCGTGGATCTTTTTTGAGGCAAGGATGGAATGAAGAAAACACGTGTCATTGTGGTGGACGATTCTGCGCTGGTGCGCAGCCTGCTGGCGGAGATCATCAACCGGCAAAGCGATATGGAGTGCATAGGCACGGCCAACGATCCACTGATTGCCCGCGAGATGATCCGCGAGATGAATCCCGACGTGATCACCCTGGACGTGGAAATGCCCAAGATGGACGGCATCGAGTTTCTCGGGCGCCTGATGCGGCTGCGGCCCATGCCGGTGCTGATGATTTCCACGCTGACCGAGCAGGGCGCCGAAGTCACGCTGCGCGCCCTGGAACTGGGCGCTGTCGACTTCGTCGCCAAGCCACGCATCGGAGTCGCCGGGGGCCTGAGCGAACTGTCGAACGAAATTGTCGACAAGATTCGTGTGGCCGCGGTGGCCCATGTGCGCCGCGCGCCCTCGGCGGCGGCAAGCGCGTCGTCGACCAGCGGCCCGGAGCGCGTGGCACCCATGGCCCTGGGGCGTCTTTCGACCGAAAAACTGATTTGCATCGGCGCTTCCACTGGCGGCACGGAAGCCATCCGCGAGGTACTGACCCAGTTCCCCGCAGACTCACCGGGCATCGTCATCACGCAACACATGCCGCCGGGTTTCACCAAGAGCTTCGCCGCGCGTCTGGACAGTTTGTGCCACATCGCCGTGAAGGAGGCGCAGGACGGGGAGCGCATTCTTCCGGGGCATGCCTACATTGCCCCCGGGGGCAAACAGTTCCGCATCGGTCGCAGCGGTGCCAACTATGTGGCCGTGGTGGACGACGCCGAACCGGTGAACCGGCACAAGCCTTCGGTGGAAGTGCTGTTCAATTCGGCGGCCCAGTTTGCCGGGCGCAACGCCTACGGCATCATGCTCACCGGCATGGGCAACGATGGCGCCAAAGCCATGCGCGAGATGAAGGACAAGGGCAGCTACAACTACGTGCAGGACGAGGCCAGTTGCATCGTCTTCGGCATGCCGCGCGAGGCCATCGCCCACGGCGCTGCCGACGAAATCCTGCCGTTGAGCCAGATTGCCCCGGCGTTGATCGCCCGCCTCAAGGGTTCCACCGACCGCATGCACAGCCGGATCTAGCTTCGGCATGACAAGCCCTGCGGGCAATTGTCAGCCTGCGCTGAAACTGGCGTTTTAAGCCCGGCATGACAGCCCTGCGGGCGGCGCAGCGTTCAGCGTGCGGAAAGGGCT
Organism: uncultured beta proteobacterium; assembly: GCA_903830985.1. Classification (GTDB taxonomy): domain Bacteria; phylum Pseudomonadota; class Gammaproteobacteria; order Burkholderiales; family Burkholderiaceae_C; genus CAIKVZ01. The sequence goes on along the minus strand of CAIKVZ010000036.1, from coordinate 4,081 downwards.
TCCCAGCGCTCCAGTGCCGCCGTCAACTCGGCGTCGATCACGCCGTCGCGACCGTGCAATGCAGCGGCGCGGACGGCGTCACGGGCATACAGGCTGCCATCAGCCAGTTCGGTGCGCAAGCTTGCCTGCTCCTGCTCCAGCGCTTCAATCAGCCCGGGCAAGGCGTCAAGTTCGCGCTGGTCCTTGAAGCTGAGCTTGGCGCCGCCGGAGGATTTTTTCGCGGCCGGCGCGTTGCGGCTTTTTTCGACGGGGACGAGCACCTGGTTGGCTGCGGCGGCTGCATTTGCCGCCTGAATTTCGCGTGAACGCTTGGACTGGATCATCCAGTCGGTGACGCCGCCTTCGTATTCACGCCACAGCCCGTCACCTTCGAAAGCGATGGTGCTGGTCACGACATTGTCCAGAAAGGTCCGGTCGTGGCTCACCAGAAACACCGTGCCGTCGTACTGCTGCAGCAGGTCTTCCAGCAGTTCCAGCGTGTCGATGTCCAGGTCGTTGGTGGGCTCGTCCAGCACCAGCACATTCGCCGGTCGGGCAAACAGGCGTGCCAGCAACCAGCGGTTGCGCTCGCCGCCCGAAAGGGAGCGCACGGGAGAACGCGCGCGCGCCGGGCTGAACAAAAAGTCGCCCAGGTAGCTCTTCACGTGCTTGCGCTGATTCCCGATTTCGATCCATTCGCTGCCCGGGCTGATGAAGTCTTCCAGCGTGGCGTCCAGGTCCAGCGCATTGCGCATCTGGTCGAAGTAGGCCACTTGCAGGTTCGCGCCCTGGCGCAGTTTCCCACTGTCGGCCTGGAGTTCACCCAGGATGAGCTTGAGCAGGGTCGTCTTGCCGGCGCCGTTTGGCCCCAGAAAGCCGATTTTGTCGCCGCGCAAAATGGTCGCAGTGAAGTCCTTGACGATGAGTTTGTCGCCAAACGACATGCCCACGTCGGTGAGTTCTGCCACGATCTTGCCGCTTTGCTGACCCTGCGCCACATCCAGGTTCACGCTGCCCTGGGCGTCGCGTCGGGCCGCGTGTTCGCTGCGCAGGCTTTGCAGCTTGGCGATGCGGCTCTGGCTGCGCGTGCGTCGCGCTTCCACGCCCTTTCGGATCCATATTTCTTCCTGCGCCAACAGCTTGTCGGCCTTGGCGCTGATCACCGCTTCCTGTGCCATTTGCTCGTCCTTGAGCACCAGGTAGCGTTCGAAATTGCCGGGGTAGGAGAGCAGCTTGCCGCGATCGAGTTCGACAATGCGCGTGGCCACGCGGTTCAGGAAGCTGCGGTCATGGGTGATGGTGACGATGCTGCCCTTGAAGTCGCGCAGCAATTCCTCCAGCCATTCGATCGAGTCCAGATCCAGGTGATTTGTTGGTTCATCCAGCAGCAACACGTCGGGCTTGGCGACCAGCGCCTGCGCCAGCGCCACGCGCTTGCGCGTCCCCCCCGACAGGGTGCCGACGATGGCGTCCTTGTCCAGGTGCAGGCGTTCCAGGGTTTCTTCCACGCGCTGTTCCCAGTTCCACGCGTCCAGGTGTTCGATTTCGGACTGCAGGGCATCCAGATCCGCGCCCTCGGCGGCGGCGAAATACTCTTCGCGCACGGCCATGGTGCGTGCCAGGCCGGCGCTGGCGGAAGTGAAGACCGTGGCATCGAGGTCTAGGCTCGGCTCCTGGGCGACGTAGGCGATGCGCACGCCTTGCTGCACCTGCAACGTTCCGTCGTCGGGTTTTTCCATGCCTGCCAGGATTTTCAGCATGGACGATTTGCCGGCGCCATTGCGGCCGATCAGCCCAACTCTTTCGGCGGTTTCCAGGGCAAAGTCGGTGTGGTCGAGCAGGGCGACATGGCCGAAGGCCAGTTGCGCATTCAGCAGGGTGATGAGGGCCATAAATATTGAGAGTGAACAGCGCCAAGGGTATCACTGGCTTTACCATTGCCGTTTTACCGACCACTTCCCTGGCCCCAACCATGTCCGACATTCTCGAAAAAATCACCGCCGTCAAGCACGAAGAGGTGGCGGCGGCGCAAAAGCGAAAACCGCTGGCGCTGGTGCGCGCGGATGCGCTGTCACGCGTGCTGACGCGCGATTTCGTCGGCGCGCTGCGCGCCAAGGTGGCGGCAGGCGAGGCCGCCGTGATCGCTGAAATTAAGAAGGCCAGTCCGTCCAAGGGCGTATTGCGCGCCGACTTCATTCCGGCTGACATCGCGCAAAGCTATGCGGAGTTTGGCGCGGCTTGCCTGTCCGTGCTCACCGATAAACAGTTTTTCCAGGGCAGCATCGATGCGCTCAAGCAGGCCAGGGCGTCCTGCGATTTGCCGGTGTTGCGCAAGGATTTCATCGTCGATGCCTACCAGATCTACGAGTCGCGCGCCATGGGGGCTGACGCCATCCTGCTGATCGCGGCCAGCCTGGACGACGCGCAGTTGGCCGACTTCGAAGCGCAGGCACAGGCGCTCGACATGGCGGTGCTGGTGGAAGTGCACGATGGCGCGGAATTGCACCGCGCCCTGAAGCTCAAGACCCCGCTGATCGGCATCAACAACCGCAACCTGCGGACCTTCGAGGTCAGTCTGGACACGACGCTGGGCCTGTTGGCCGAGGTGCCCAATGACCGTTTGCTGGTGACAGAGAGCGGTGTCGTGAGCCGTGCCGACGTGCTGCGTTTGCGCGCCGCCGGCGTTCAGGCCTTTCTGGTCGGAGAGGCGTTCATGCGTGCGGCCGAACCCGGCGAGGCTCTGGCCGAGTTGTTTGGTGGCTGAACCGGACCGTCTGGTCGATTGGGGTCCCGACGGCTGGCCGGTGGCCGAAGGCTGGGGGTCAGTGCTGGAGCCGTTTTGGCGTAGTGCGCAGGGAAGCGGTCTTGCCGAGTTTGTGCACCAGCGTCTCGCGGCAGGCGCCACCGTCTACCCGCCGCAGCCCTTGCGTGCGCTGGAGTTGACACCACTGGCCGAGGTTCGCGTGGTGATCATCGGGCAGGACCCCTATCACGGCCCCGGGCAGGCGCAGGGGCTGGCATTTTCGGTGGCACCGGGAATTCGCGTGCCGCCGTCGCTGCGCAACATCTACAAGGAGTTGCAGCGCGATCTCGGCTTGCCGACGCCGCCGGACGGCTCCCTGTTTCGCTGGGCCCAGCAAGGCGTGCTGCTGCTCAACACCAGCCTGACGGTCGAGGACGCCAACCCTGGCAGCCATGCAGGCAGGGGCTGGGACGCACTGACCGACGCCATTGTGCGCAAGGTCGAGGACACGCACCGCCAGGTGGTCTATCTGCTCTGGGGTGCGCACGCGCAAAAAAAACAGGCCTTGCTGGGGCGCAGCCTGCAAGCCGGCCATGTGCTGTGCGCCAACCATCCCTCGCCCCTGTCGGCGACGCGGGGCCCCGTGCCCTTCATAGGGTGCGGGCACTTCAGCGCGGCCAACCGGATGCTGAAAGACTGGGGCCGGCGCGCCATTGTCTGGTAGTCGAGAGACAAATATATTCAAGGCTTGCGTAAATGGCGATTTTGCTGGCATAATTCCGGGTTCGTCGAAGGAGAGGTGGCCGAGTGGTTAATGGCAGCAGACTGTAAATCTGCCCTCTTACGAGTACGCTGGTTCGAATCCAGCCCTCTCCACCAACGAATATCAGGTTGCAGGGCGTTCAGACAATGGTTTTGAATGTCGGTGCCGGATGGATATGCGAGTCTGATGCGGGAGTAGTTCAATGGTAGAACCCTAGCCTTCCAAGCTAATGACGCGGGTTCGATTCCCGTCTCCCGCTCCATCACGGCGCAGTGCGACAGATGACAGTTTTCAGCCCATTTGGCTCAGTGGCAGAGCACCCCCTTGGTAAGGGGGAGGTCGCGGGTCCGATTCCCGCAATGGGCACCAGTTTAGGGTGCGTTCCCAGAGCTACAGCGCCCTGGGTTTGGCGCGTAGCAGTAGCTTGATTGGCTGAGTTGGCCACTTTTTCGGAGTCTGAAAAATGGGAAAAGAAAAATTCGCACGTACCAAGCCCCACGTCAATGTGGGCACGATTGGCCACGTTGACCACGGCAAGACCACGTTGACCGCAGCCATCACCACGGTGTTGGCAGCCAAGTTCGGCGGCCAGGCTC
>CAIKVZ010000035.1 GCA_903830985.1 uncultured beta proteobacterium | reverse complement strand
CTCACGGCCTTCACGATTCCGGCGGGTGCCACCATCGTCGTCAAGGGCGAGTACCCGCACGTGCGTCACTGGAACTTCGTCACCTACGGATCTGACGGCACGCCGCGCGACGGCTTGACGGACCGCGACATCGTCCCCGATGCGGGTTCGCAAAACCCCTTCCAGGTGGGCGTGCGCCGCGACACGCCGCAACGCCATTACACCTTCTCCATCGTCAACGGTGAACCGGCCACGCCGCGTCCCGCCAACACGCTGTACACCAGGGCCGCGCCGGGCGAGCCCATCGGATTTTTCATGCGCAACTACGTGCCCGACGGCAGCAAGGATTTCTACGGCGGCGTGGCACTGCCCAGCGTGGAATTGCACACGGCCGACGGCAAGGTGCTGCAGGGCGAGGAGGCCTGCGCCGCGACCGCAGCGCCGATGCGTGGCAAGCAGCCGGCACTGTCCGTCAATCCCAAGCTGTGGGTGGCCGCCACCCATTTGTTCACCAGCGATGCGAGCACGGCGCCGGCCAAGCCGTTTGAGGTGGAGCCCTTGGAGATGTTCTTCAACCGCCTGCATTTGATGCTGCGCCTGTTCTTCCCGAGCCTGCCGACGGAAAAGTTCGCCGAGCAAAAAGGCGGCTTCTGGAGCAACGCCGACACGCGCTATGGCTACAAGTTCATCAACCAACAGCATGGCAAGGTCTATGCCTTGCGCGGGCAATTGCCCAAGACCCCACCGACCTGGCACGGCGACGGTGGACCGTTGGCCAAAGCCGACATGAGCTACTGGTCGGTCTGCAGCGCCATGGGAATGGCGCAGGGGATGACGGTCGATTGCCTGTACGACGAGATGCTGGAGCCGACGCTGGACGCCAGGCGCCACTACACCATCGTGGTGTCACGGGCCATCGATAGACCGGCGAATGCGACCGAGAAGTGCGGCGCGGTGTGGATGGAATGGGGCAACGGCGACGGCATCATCGGCGGCAGCCCCGACTATGGCGTGCTCATCAACCGCAATACCGAACCCTCGTCGGACTTCAAACACAGCTGGTTCGCGGTGGAGCGCCAGGGCATGGAAAAACAATCCATGGGCGAGTACCTGCCCTACCTGGTGAACTTCCACGAACAAAAGGCCTTCGAGGCCCTGGGCTGCCCCGTCGACGTGAGCAAGATCGACGCGCGCATCGCCACGAGCCAATCGGCCCATTGAGCACCGCACTACAGCCCGGGAGACTGCCATGAAGAAAACTGCATCCATCCAGTTCCAGCCATTCAACGAAACCGTTCGCGCCCTGGCACTCGGGGTCATGACGCTGGGCTTTGTCGCCGCCGGCGCGAACGCGCAAACAGCGTCCAACGCGGCCGCGTCAGCACAGGCCGCGCCGAGCTCGACCCCAGCGCCAGTGCCAGCGCCGCTGTCACCGCGCGAGCTGCTGGCGGAAGCGGAAGCCTTCGCCATCGGCTTTCAGGCCTACATCGTCGGAGCCGTGTATGCACGCAGCCAGATCTTGATGGAACACGACATCCACGCCGGCGCGCCCCTGCATGCGCCGCTCAACCAGTTCATCGTCTACCCGGGACTGGCCAAGCCCTCGTCCGCGACCGACACCACACCCAACAACGACACGGTCTACGGCTTTGCCTGGCTGGACCTGAGCCAGGGACCGGTGCTGATGACGATTCCCGAGGTCAAGGGGCGCTACTACACCATTCAGGCCACGGACTGGGCCCTGAACACCATGGATTACGTGGGCAGTCGCGTCAAGTCCAAGGCCGGCACATACGCCTACGTGCCGCCGGGTTGGAAGGGCAAGCTGCCGCCCCATGTCACGCGCATCAACTTCACGACCAAGGCGGGTTGGCTGCAGGCGCGCACGGTGGTTCAACCCGAGGTGGAATCCGACATTGCGCCGGTGGTGGCGCAGCTCAAGACCTACCAGCTCAAACCCCTGCATGCCACGGCCCCGTATTTCGCGATGGCGGCGGACGCGCCACTGCCCAACCCCAAGCTGTCGAATCCGATCTGGAAGTCCATCGATTTCTATGCGCTGTTGAACCGTGCCTGGGCTTTTGGCGGTGTGCGCGAACAGGACCGGGAACTGGTCTCAAGCTTCGCCGCGCTGAACATAGGCCCGGGCTTGAAGTTCGACCCGGCCCAGCTCAGCGAAGGGCAAAGGCGCGGGCTGGCGCGCGCAGCGCTGGTCGGCTTTCAGAGGGTGATGACCCACTTCACGGAAGTGGGCGTGAACCGCAACGGCTGGAACTACATTGCCGGCATCGGCGCCACAGGCAGCAACCGCCTGCTGGCCTCCACCGTGGGCATGGTGGGCTACGGCGGCAACATCGCCGACGAGGCCATTTACTTCCCCGGCTTTGTCGATAACCAGGGCCAGCGCTTCCAGGGCGATCGCCGTTACCGCCTGCACTTTGCCGCCGACCAGTTGCCGCCGGTCCAGGCCTTCTGGTCCATCACCCTGTACAGCCTGCCCGACAACCAGCTGCGCGAGAACCCCATCAACCGCTATGCCATCGGCGACCGCACACCGACCCTGCAGCGCAATGCCGACGGATCGATCGACATCTACCTGCAAAAGGACAGCCCGCAGGCAGACAAGGCCGGCAACTGGCTGCCCACGGGCGACAAGGGACCCTTCTGGATGGTCTTGCGCATGTACGTGCCCAACCCGTCCGGCACCCGCTATGCGCCGCCGCCCGTGGAGCGCGTGGAGTGAGTGCCACCGCCCCCTTGGCCGTGACTGTGCGCAGGCAGGCCATGACGATCAGGCAGCTCGTGCAGCCGTGGTTGCGCCCCGCAGGCCTGTGGCTCGCCTTGAGCCTGTGCCTGTCGGCGTCTGCCCAGACCGTGCCAGCGACGGTCCAGGCGGCCAGCGCGCCCAAGCCTGTGGTGAACCGCATCACCGGCGCCGCTGCGGATGCAGCCTGGGAAGAGGAATACGCCTACTCCCTGGGCGTGACCGCCTACGTGCACCTGTTCCCCTGGATGTACAACGCGCTGCTGCGCTGGCGCTGGGCCACGGCAGGCGTGCCCGGCATGGCCATGTCCTCGCCCGTCTTCGCGCCCAATGCGCTGACGCACCAGCGCGGCCTGCTCGATGCGCGCTACAAGGATGGCGGACGGCCCAACAGCGACACGGTGTACTCGGGCGGCTGGATAGACCTGAGCCGCGAGCCCATGATCGTCAAGGTCCCGGCATTTGGCCAGCGCTACTACTCGATTGAACTGGCGAATTTCGATGCCGACAATTTTGGCTACATCGGCACGCGCGCCACCGGCACCCAGGCCGGCACCTATGCGCTGATCGGCCCCAACTGGAAGGGCCAATTGCCAAAAGGCGTGACGGCGATTGAAACGGCGCAAACCAACTGGATCATGGCGCTGCTGCGCATCCTGGTAGATGGACCGGAAGAACTCGAAACCATCCGCAAACTGCAGGACCAGATCAGCCTGATGCCCTTGAGCGAATTCCTCGGCCAGCATGTGAATGCGCCCGCCTATGTACCGCTGGCCCCCTTCAACCGGCAAAAAGACCCGCTGGCGGACTGGAAGAACATCAACCGTGCACTGGCCGAGAGTCCGATGCCGGCGCGCGAGGCGCAGCTGGCCAGGATGTACGCACAACTCGGCATTGGCCCGGGCCTGGATGTAGAGAAGATGAGCCCGGCCGTCAGGCAGGGGCTGGCGCGCGCCGCCAGGCAGGGCGCCATGATCGTCACCAGCGCACCGAACTACAACGTCGGACGAAAAATGGTGAGCGGCTGGGGCATGACCCCGGCCAATTGGGGCCGCACTGCGCCGGACGGTGACTACCTGGTTCGCGCCGCCAAGAGCCTGGGCGGGTTCATCACGCACGACCCGGAAGAAAACATTTATCCAGCCAGCTTCATTGACGACAAGGGCGAGTTGCTGAACGACTCGCGCCGCTATGTGCTGCACTTTGCGCCCGGCGCCATCCCGCCGGCCATGGCCTTTTGGTCGACCACCCTGTACGGCCCCGACTTCAATTTTGTCGACAACCCGATCAGCCGTTTTTCCGTCGGCGACCGCAGCAAGGGCCTCCAGCGCGACGCCGACGGTGGATTGACGATTTACATCCAAAAAGATGCGCCCGGCGGCGCCAAGGACAGCAACTGGTTGCCCGCCGGCGGCGGCAATTTCCACCTGGTGCTGCGCATGTACCTGCCCAAGCCCGAGGCCTTGAACGGCACCTGGCAACCGCCTGCTGTGCAGCGCGTGGAGTGACTGCGACAGCGCTTGGCCATTGAACGACGAGGAGACATGACATGACAGTGAAGCAGCTTTTCAAGTGGCCCATGCGCCTGGCTGGTTTGACGCTCGCCTGCGGATTTGCGACCGCGGTGTCTGCCCAGACCGCGCCAGCGACGGTCCAGGCGGCCAGCGCGCCGCCAGCGTCCCAGACTGCGTCGGCGCCGTTCGACTGGCGCGAGACCCACGCCTATGCGCTGGGAATCCAGGCCTTCCATTACCTCTACCCCTGGGCCTATATGCCCGGCGCGCGCTGGACGCGCACCGAGTTCGTGGAGCATCAGGCGAACCGCTTCACCCATGTGCGCGAACTCGAAACGGCGGCCAAGATCAATGGCGGCGCACCCAACAACGACACGCTGTACTCCAGGGCCTGGCTGTATGTGAAAGACGAGCCGGTGATCGTGAGCGTGCCCGCCATCGCCGACCGCTACTACACGCTGGAAATGGTCGACTTCATGGGTGACAACTTCGCCTATGTCGGCACGCGCGCCACCGGCACCCGCGCGGGCCACTACGCCGTTTTTGCCAAGGACTGGAAGGGCCAGCTGCCCGCAGGTGTCAAGGCCCTGCCGCCGTCCTCCACGCCCTGGGCCATCATCCAGGGGCGCAGCTTTGTGAAGGATGCAGCGGACCTGCCAGAGGTGCGCGCGCTGCAGGACCAGTACCGCATCACCCCGCTGTCGCAATGGGGCAAGCCGGGCGCAGTGGCCCCTGCGACGCCGGCTATCTGGGAGCCCCTCAGCCCCAAGGCCGACCCGCTGGCCGCCTGGAAGACCATCAACCGCGCGCTCACCGAAGTGGCGCCGGACCCGCTCGACGCCGACCTGATGCTGTCGTTCAAGCAGCTCGGCATAGGGCCCGGCCTGGACATCAACGCCCAGCCGGCCGCCGTCAAGCGGGGTCTGGCCCGTGCTGCCGTCGATGGCCAGCGCATCGTCGCCCAGGCCATCAATACCGGCCATCTGCAAAAGAACGTGAACGGCTGGTTCTATCCGCCCATGAGCATCGGCCGCCCCACCGCCACGCGCGACTGGCTGTTTCGCGCCATGCAGGCGCTCGGCGGCTGGGTGGCGAACGATCCGGAAGAAGCCGTGTACCTGAACGTGGCGCAGGACGGCACGGGCCAGCCGCTCATGGGAAACCAGCGCTATGTGATCCGATTCAAGCCGGGCGCACTGCCCCAGGTCAGGGCCTTCTGGTCCATCACCCTGTACAACCCGCAGTTCAATCTGGTGGCCAATCCCATCAACCGTTATGCCGTGGGCGACCGCACGGGCATGAGGCCCGACGCGGACGGCGGCCTGACCGTTTACGTGCAAAAAGACAGCCCAGGTGCTGACCGTGAAAGCAACTGGTTGCCCACGCCAGCCGAGGGCCGCTTCCTGATGTTCCTGCGCGCCTATCTGCCGGGCGAGGACATCCTGCGCCAGACCTGGCAGCCGCCGCTTATCACCCGCCGGCAAGAACCATGAGGACCGTTCCTGCAGCGGCGCATGAATGTCGGACGGCTGTCCGAGCACACCTTGACCCACAACAAAAGGAGATGAAACCATGAACCCTAAATCACTTCGCCAGTTCGTCCTGATGAGCGCCATCGTGGCCGCGAGCGGCGGCATGGCCCAGACGCCAGTCGCCGCCACGGCATCAGCACCCCCAGCGCCGGTCGCACCAGCGGCGACCGATTGGCGTGAGACCTACGCCTACGCGGTGGGCATGCAGGCCATCGTCTACGGCTTCCCGGTCGTGAAGAACCTGCAGCAGCGCTACTACATGGTGGAGAAGCCCGTGGGCCAGGTGAGCATGCCCGTCAACGCCTGGTACCACCAGCGCAACCCGGGGACTTCGAACGACAAGTACGGCAGCTCCATCATCGACACCCTGCTCTATTCCGCAGCTTGGTTTGACGTGTCCAAAGAGCCCCTCATCGTGACCGTGCCGGATGCCGGCAAGCGCTACTACGGCCTGCAGCTGATGGAAATGTATTCCGACATTTTTGGCTACGTCGGACTGCGCGCGACACAGAACAAGGCCGGCAGTTACGCCGTCGTCGGTCCCGACTGGAAAGGCACGCTGCCCAAGGGGCTGGCGGGAACGCTGCGCTCACCCACGCCGACGGGGATGCTGTTGCTGCGCATCGTGTTTGACGCGCGTGACAAGCTCAAGCAGACGCATGACTTGCAGGACCAGACAGTCATCTCAACGCTGTCGGCCTTTGCGTCGAACCAGCCCTTTGTCGCCAGCGTGCGCGATGTGCTCGATCCCGGCGACCGGCAAAAAGACCCCCTGTGGTTCTTCACCACGCTCAATCGCGGCATGACGGAAAACCCGCCTCCGGCCAAAGACCAGCCGATCCTGGCCAGCCTGGCCTCGGTCGGCCTCGGCCCGAATCAGTCGGATGACTTGTCCACGCTGAGCGAGCCCACGCGGGCCGGGCTGCGCCGCGCCATGGCCGATGGTTTGCCGATGTTGGCGGCCGTGGCCAAGTCCGGCGGCAACGCCAAGATCGTGAACCAATGGGCCTATGGACAGGCCAATTGGGGACGCACGGCTGACAGCAACGACTTCCTGACACGGGCCGCGACACAGTCCTTGGCCGGCATGCAGGAACATCACATCGAAGAGGTCGTCAAGCTCAGGGCGCACTTCGACAGCCAGGGCAAGCCGCTGAACGGCGCAGACGGCAAATACACCATCCATTTCGCCCCGGGTCAGATTCCTCCGGCCCGCTCCTTCTGGTCCATCACCCTGTACGACGAGCGCTATGACCTGGCCGCCAACGAGATCGGACGCTACTCGCGCGGCAGCCCGGATGCCGAACTCCACTACGGCGCCGATGGCTCGCTGGATTTGCTCCTGCAGGCGCAGGCTCCAGCGGATGCGCTGCGCAGCAACTGGCTGCCCACGCCCAAGGGGCCGTTCAACCTGTTCCTGCGCGCCTACCTTCCCGGCGAATCCCTGATCCAGCAAACCTGGACGCCGCCGCCCGTGACCCGGAACTGACATTTGACTGTCTGCCAACATCACCTGGGAGTACGCCATGACTTCACTTCAATACGGCTTGCTGATCGCCATCATGCTGGGCTTCACCGTGCTGGAATTTTTGCTGCACCGCGCGCAGCATTTCCACGCCACGGCCGGCGACAACACGCTGGACATGGTGGGCTTTGCCCTGCTGGCCGCGTTCACCCAGCCCTTCATCATGTGGGCCAGCAGCCAGCTGGGTTTGGCCCTGGCACCCCAGTACCAGAACGCCCTGGCCGACCTGCCGTGGTACGCCATGGTGGGCCTGTTGCTGGTGGGCGACGACATGCTGCAGTACGGGTGGCACAGGCTGTCGCATTCGCCCATGCTGTGGCCGCTGCACCGCGCCCACCACTCGGCGCAGTACATGAGCGCGCGCATCATCTACCGCAACAATTTCTTCTACTACTTGGGCATGCCGGCCATCTGGTGCTCGGGCTTTCTGGTCTACCTGGGACTGGGCCCTATGTATCTGGTCTACATCGTGGTCAAGCTGGCGGTGATCACTGGCGCGCACTCCTCGGTGCGCTGGGATGAGCCTTTGTACAAGGTGAAGGCGCTGCGGCCTCTGATGTGGCTGGTGCAACGCACGATTTCCACACCGGCGACCCACTTCGCCCACCATGCCATGACGAATGCCGACGGCATCGGCAACTATTCGGGCAACTTTGGCAACCTGCTGTTCTTCTGGGATGTGCTGTTTGGCAGCGCCCACATCACGCAGCAGTACCCATCCAAGGTCGGCCTG
>CAIKVZ010000034.1 GCA_903830985.1 uncultured beta proteobacterium | reverse complement strand
GGTTTCGCGGCCAACGAACTCGTGTTCATCGCTCTGCTGCGCGGCCTGCACTGGCCCAGCCTGCTGGCCTTATTTGCCGCCCTGGTGGCTGCAGCCGGGCAGACCTTTGTGCTCAGCCGCTACTGGGCTTTCCGGCGCTGAGCGGTACAGGGTCCAGCCGCGCCCCTGCTGCGCCAGCGTCCAACCGGCCGGCGGCGGCGCCACCGCCTCATCCGACTTGAGCGCCGCCACCAGCCAGTTGCCTGGCACGCCCGCAGCGGCCACCAGCACGTCCGGGGTTTGCAGCACGCGCGCCGCCACCGCGTCAAAATCCGCACCCTCGAACAGTTCCCGGCGCCAGTTGTCGCCGGCATTCAGCCGCAGCGCCGGCCAGTCCTGCAGCACCACCATGGGGTGCAAGGCCTGGGTATAAAAAGGCAGGTCGTAGGGGAATTCTCCGCTGGCGTAGACCGTGTCGCCAGGGGCGGCCTGGCAGGCCAGGGCCTGCGCGATGTCGGCCGTGCCGCGCTGCGCCGTGTAGCGCGAGGCCGCTATATTTGCCGCCACCGCCAGCCCCAGGCTGAGCGCGCACAGCCCGGCAAAGGCCCGTTCGCCCCAAGCCTTGTGCGCCACCGCGCGCTCCCAACCCAGGGCGCACAGCAGGGCCAACGGTGGCGCCACCGGCAGCATGTAGCCCACCAGCTTAGAGTTGGGGATGGAGAAGAACACCAGGATCGCCAGCAGCCAGATCCAGCACAGGGCCAGGCCGTCGACGGCGATGCCCGTCGTCGCTGGTCGCACGCGCCGCAGTTGGCTCAGGCCCTGCGATATGGCGAAGAACACCCAGGGAAACAGCAGGATCACCAGCACCACGAGGTAGAACCACCAGGGCCTGGCATTGTTGAAGGTGGTGGCGGTGTAGCGGCCGAACTGGTGCTTGCCGAACATATAGGCCAGCATGTCGGGGAACTGCGCCTGCGCCAGCACAAACCAGGGCAAGGCGATCACGCCAAACAGCAGCAGTCCGCTGATCCAGGGCAGGTGCAGCATCTTTTTCACCTGGCGTGTCCAGAGCAGCCACAGCAGCAGCACCAGACCGGGCAACGCAAAGCCCATGAGGCCCTTGCTCAGCACGCCGAAGGCGCAGGCGACAAAGCCCAGCCGCGCCAGATTCGCGTGCGGCTTGTCGCCGTGGCGCAAGCTCAGGGCAAAGCACCAGATCGCCACGCCCATCCAGGAGGCCACCAGCATGTCGTGGTTCACGTACTGGCCGCCGAGCAGAAAGGCCAGGCTGGTGCCCAGCATCAGCATGGCGCGCCGGGCCAGTCTCTCGCTGCCAATGACGCGTGTTGACAGGTACAGCGCCACCAGCATCAGCGCCGCGTGCAGCGCGGGAACCAGGCGCACGACCCAGGTGTGGATGCCGAAGGTGGCGAGCGACGCCGCCTCCAGCCAGTACAGGTAGGGCGGCTTGTGAAAGAACGGCACTCCATTGAGCCGCGGAGTCAACCAGTCGCCGCTTTGCAGCATCCAGCGCCCCACCTCGCCGTAACGCCCTTCGTCGGGCACGGCCAGCGGGCGCAGCGCGGCCAACAGCAGCAGCAGCGCCACCAGGGCGCTCAGGAGTAGCCAGGACTTGCGTCGTTCGTCGTTTGCTTGATTCATCGAGCGGCAGTGTATAGGTCGGCGCCGCGCGCCAGCCGCACCTGCTGTTGGGCCAGCAGTTCGCCAAAGGCCTCGCTGGCCAGAAACTCGAACTCCCAGGCCCGTGCCGCCCCGATCTCGTCGCCGGCCTCCACGCCCTGCGCCGGGTGGCACATCACGAGATCGCTGTCGGCCAGCGCCAGCCATTGCGCCATCAGGGTTGCATAACGGGCGCGGCCTCCCGTGAAGTCGTAGATGCCGCTGAGCACCGGGGCACAGGGGATGCGCGCGCCCTCGGCCAGACGCCGCAGCGCCTTGGCGCCCAGGCCTGCAATGACGCGGCTCTTGAACGTCATCAGCCCGGGCGGTGCCTGCGAGATGCGCAGGTAGGGTGGCTGAGTTCCATAGCGCCCTTCAACAGCCTGCACCAGCGCCTCGCGTATGCCGGGGAACTGCTGCACATGCTGGTGCCCGTCGATGTGGTCCGGCGGCGCCTTCCACTGCGCCTCGAAAGCGTCAAGCTGGCGTTCGATCACGGCGCGTGCAGCCCCCCGGCTGAAGCCGCCCAACAGGGCTTTGGCCATGGCCGCATTCAACGACATCCCATGGCCTGCGGTCAGCGCAAATTCACTCGTCCAGTCCAGGTGCAGGCCCACGTCTATGTTGCCGCGCAACTCTTGCAGCAGGGCCACGTCCTGGGCCCAGCGCGGCGACAACACCATGGCGCTGGTGGCGCTCAGGCGCCCGAGTTCGGCCAAGCGTGCGATGCCGATCGATGCGGCTCGGTGCACGGCGAAGTCGTCGGCGCACAGAACAATCATCCGCATGGCGCGTTCCAGAAGCTGCTCTGGCTGTAATGGTGCTTCAGAAAATCGATCCACAGCCGCACCCGCAGCGCCAGATGCTTGCGCTGCGGAAACACCGCGTAGATGCCGTTGGGTGGCGCGGCAAAGTCGGCCAGCAGCTCCACCAGCTGGCCGCTGGCGACCTCGG